>JAEUVK010000094.1 GCA_016787135.1 Chitinophagaceae bacterium
ACGGCGATCTTATGGTCATGTTTGTCTTTATCTAATCCATAAGCCAGGGCAGCCGCTGTCGGCTCGTTCACGATACGGCGGACGGTCAGCCCGGCGATCTCTCCGGCTTCTTTGGTAGCCTGTCTTTGTGAATCGTTGAAATAAGCCGGCACGGTGATCACCGCTTCGGTCACTTCATGACCAAGGTAATCTTCGGCGGTTTTTTTCATTTTCTGCAGCACCATGGCTGAGATTTCCTGCGGCGTATAGAGCCTGCCATCTATGTCAATACGAACGGTATTATTGTCACCTTTTGCCACTTTGTAGCTCCAATGGCTGATCTCTTCTGTCACTTCATCAAAGCGGCGGCCCATGAAACGCTTCACCGAAGTGATCGTATTCTGGGGATTGGTGATGGCCTGGCGCTTTGCCGGGTCACCCACTTTGCGTTCGCCGTTTTTCAAAAAAGCTACTACGGACGGGGTTGTACGGCGTCCCTCGTCGTTAGCGATCACCACCGGCTCATTGCCTTCCATAACGGCCACGCAACTGTTAGTGGTTCCTAAGTCTATACCAATGATCTTTCCCATGATTCTTGATTTTATGTGTTCGTTATTGGTAGTCAATCATTATGCCGCCCGAAGGAAATGTGAAAAATTGTCAGGAAATCCGGTACAAGCAGGTAAAATGCGGCAGAATATACCGGGCAAAACTGCAATCCTGTAATTTCAGGTTGCATTTTAAAACACAGACAAATGGAATGGCTTTGGATCAGTATCGGGATCATTTTGGTGATAACCGCAATTGCAGGCAGTATCCTGCCCCTGCTGCCCGGCCCGCCCATTGCATTTATTGGTTTGTTATTACAGCAGCTAAGACCGGAAAAACCTTTTACCACCCGGTTCCTGCTGATCTGGGCTGGCATCGTTATTATTTCATTGCTGCTGGACTACCTGATACCGATATGGGGCACTAAAAAATTTGGAGGCACTAAGTACGGAGTCTGGGGCTGTACCCTCGGTTTCTTAGCTGCTTTTTGGTTAGGCCCCTGGGGGGTGATCATCGGGCCTTTTGCCGGGGCCTTTTTCGGGGAGATGATCGCCGGGCAAACTTCCAGGAAATCATTCAAGGCAGCCGTCGGTTCATTTGTGGGATTTCTATTGGGTTCATTTTTAAAACTGGTGGTTTGTTTCTTTATGCTCTACTACATCATTCAAAGCATATGATAAGGCAAGATGAAAGAAACGGGAAATAAAAACTCTGCTTAGTTTTACGATAAACCTGCTTGTATGATTACATCCATTGCTGATAAACTAAAGATCAAAGCAAAGCATACCCTGCTCACACTTCATGCTCCTGCCGATTTCAAAAAAGGATTACAAGGTTTGCCGCCGGGTGTGAGGATCACTGACTCCGGGAAGGAATATGACCAGGTGCACTGGTTCGTATTCAACCGGGCGCAATTGAAAAAAGAGATGAGCAAGGTAATGAAGCTGGTGAAGCCGGAAGTGACGGTATGGGTCTATTATCCCAAAGGCACTTCGAAAATACAAACCGATCTGACAAGAGATAAAGGCTGGGATTGCCTGCTGGCAGAAAGCGATAAACTTACGTGGATCAGCCTTATCTCTTTTAGCGATACATGGTCAGTATTTGGCTTCAGGGCAAAGACCGAAGCCGATAAAAAGAAAGAAGCAAAGCCAAAACAGGAAAGAGAGATATTCAAATGGGTGAACCCGGCAACCAAAGAAATAGAGTTCCCGGAAGACCTGGCAGCTGTTTTAAAAACGAATAAGAAGGAAGCTGTATTTTTTGAAACACTGTCGTTTACCAATAAGAAAGAATATATCGAGTGGATCGTAACGGCAAAAAGGGAAGAAACGAGAAAGGAAAGACTGAAAGGGACGATCGAAAAATTAAGTAAGCAGTGGAAAAACCCTTCAGGCAGGTAAAGAGTGTCTGCCACAGGTATTTTCCCGACGGGTGAAAGGGATCAACCAATCATTCAATGTTCTCACTGGCCTGTAAAAATTCTGAACGGCAATTTCTTAACCGTTCCTTTTCCTTTCTTTTGTTATTTTAGCATCGATGAAAAACACAAAAGGAAAAGCATTTGTTCTTCTCATATCTGCTGTTAGTTTTTTTACATCCTGTTCAAGCTCCAAAAAGATCGTTTCGGAAAAACCGATTCTTACTGAAACCGATTTCAATCTCGATTCACTCCCGGTGTCGGAGATCAATATTCCGATACAGATTAGCCTGAAACCAGTATATGCACTGGCAGAAAAAAACGTGGATACGGTTTTTACTTCGGAAGGCTATCCTGATAACTGGATACAGGAAGGCTGCGATATGCGGTACAAGTATGTATTCCGTCGCACTCCTTTGCAGATGAAAGTATCGGGAACGACCATGAATCTTGCTTTTACAGGGCTGTATAAGATCATTGGCTCAACAAGAGTATGTGTAATGGGCGCCGCTGTTTCACCCTGGACACCTCCCTGCAAATGCGGTTTTGATGAGGGGGAACGTAAAGTGAATGTATCCTTTACCAATTCATTATCTGTGCAACCTGATTATAAGGTCAGGCTTACTATTAAAAGAAATGAACCGCAGCCTTTGGATAATTGCAAAGTATGCTTCTGGAACCAGGACATCACTAAACAGGTGATGAACGGATTGAAAGAAGAACTGGATGCAGCCAAAACAGCTATGGAAAAGAACTATAGCGTAGTGGACCTAAGACCCCGCTTTCAACAGATATGGGACCAGTTAAGCAGATCATATAATATTTACGGTATGGGCTGGCTGCAGATGAATCCGCAGCGTTTACGTATCAATAACCTGTTTGCCAAAAACGATTCATTGTATGTTTATCTCGGTTTATCAGCCAAACCGGTGATCAGTTTTGAAAGACAGGTGGATAAAATATCGGTAGTTCCGTCATTAAGTGATTTCAGCCGGCGGCAGGGCTTTTCCATTTTCCTGGATGCAGTACTGAATTATGATTCGCTCAGCTATATTATGAATCGTCAATTGTCAGGAAAAGAGTTTGACCTGAACAAAGGGCCGGTCAGGAAGAAGTTTATTATTGATGATTGTAAACTGGTAGGCGAAGGCAATGAAAAACTGGTCATCAAAGTGAACTTTTCAGGAAGCAACAAAGGCACTTTTTACCTGACAGGCAAACCCGCTTACGATAAAGAGAAACGCATCATTGAAATAAAGGATATTGATTTTGACATACGGTCAAAGAATGCATTGCTGAAATCAGCCGAATGGCTTTTCAGCAGGAGAATTGTGAATGAGATCAGCAAGTACACCAAATATGACCTCACTTCATTTATTGATACGGCAAAAGTGAGCATTAACGAGCAACTTAACCAGGAATGGATGAAAGGGATCAGCAGCAACGGAAATGTAGAGGATATCAAACTGATCGGCATTTACCCGCTCAGCCGTTTCCTGGTGATACGCAGTAATTGCAGCGGTAGCTTATCGGTGAAAGTCGAATCGGCCGAATTCAGCCTGTAGCTTCATCTTCAATCGCAGTTGCCCTGAAAGAAAAATGGCGTTGCGCCAGGTAGCTGAATACGATCACAATGGCGGTGGTCAGTATTTGTGCCAGTACAGCATAGATATGTAACTGCTCTACAAATATTTTCAGGAGTATATAGTTCAGCACCAGGTTGAACATACAGATCATGAAATAACGGAATAGTTGTATCCTCCCCTTCATCTTAGAATCACTGAAGACCACATATTTTGACATAAAAAAGCCTATGGGGAAGGTAACACAAAAGGAAACGAACAGGGCTGCCACGTGAGCCTTGAAAGCATAGATACCGAAGTGAAATTCCTGTTCAAAAAAGATATATTTAAAGCTGATAAAATAGACCAGGAAACCCAGTAATACATTACCGCCCCCGGAAGCAGCATAGCGAAAGGTCTGAAGGTTCATCAGCCGCCGGAATGGCGGATAAAAAAAATCAATGACCGGCAGTATAAAATCCCTGGCGCTATGGAAATGCTTTCTCAAAACGCCGCAAAGTAATTGAAAGAAAGTGCAAAATCCAAAACCGGCTGGTATCAGGCTGGTTTACTGCCAACAAATTCCTGATGAACCTCATTCGCTTCGTACATTCGCAGCCAAAATAAGGAACGGAATGAGCATTGCTAACGATATTAAACCGCTGGTGGCTAAAACGCTGAAAGAGTTATATGGACTGGACCTCAACGAATCTGATCTGACTGTTAATACCACAAAGCCGGAGTTTGAAGGAGACTATACGCTGGTGCTTTTCTCATTTGTTAAACAACTGAAAAAGTCCCCGGAACAACTGGGAAATGAGATCGGTGAAGCATTGGTAAAAAACAATCCCTTTCTATTCACTTCATTTAATGTTATTAAAGGCTTTCTGAACCTGGTGATCACTGACAGTTACTGGGCAGGTTTTCTGCAAGCCAGCTATGCGGATAAAAATATCGGGGTAAAAAAGCCGAACGGGCAAAAGATCATTGTTGAGTACTCCTCTCCGAATACCAACAAACCATTGCATTTAGGCCACCTCAGGAACAACTTTCTTGGATGGAGCATTGCGGAAATCCTGAAAGCAGGCGGATATGAAGTGGTAAAGACCTGTATCGTGAATGACAGGGGCATTCACATCTGCAAAAGCATGATCGCCTGGCAGCTTTTTGCTAACGGGGAAACGCCGGCCGGTACCGGGAAAAAAGGAGATCATTTTGTCGGGGATTATTATGTAAAATTCAACAATGAGTATAAGAAACAGGTGGACGAGTTAACAGCCAGGGGTATGACCAAGGAGGAAGCAGAAAAAGAAGCCCCGATCATGAAGGCTGCCCAGCAAATGCTCGTTGACTGGGAAGCCGGCAAACCGGATGTCATTGACCTGTGGAAAAAGATGAACGGATGGGTATATGAGGGTTTTGACATCACGTATAAAAGGATCGGCAGTGATTTTGGAAAAACATATTACGAAAGTGATACGTACCTGCTCGGGAAAGATATCGTAAAACAGGGGCTCGAGAAAAACGTTTTCTTCAGGAAAGACGATGGCAGTGTATGGATCGACCTGACCACTGACGGGTTGGATGAAAAAGTGGTCATGAGAAAAGACGGGACTTCTGTTTACATTACACAAGATCTTGGACTGGCAGAACAAAAACAAAAAGAATACCATCCAAAAGAAAGTATCTACGTGGTAGGCGATGAACAGAACTATCATTTCAAGGTACTCAAACTGATGGCACAAAAACTACAGATGCCAGGTGCCGATGGTATTTATCATTTAAGCTACGGCATGGTGGAGTTGCCCACCGGAAAAATGAAAAGCCGCGAAGGTACAGTGGTAGATGCGGATGATTTATTGGATGAAATGTTTAAAGAAGCAGAGAAAAAAACCAAAGAACAGGGTAAAACCGAGGGATTTTCCAAAGAGGAGTTGAAAGAATTGTATGATATGATCAGCCTGGGAGGGCTTAAATTCTTCCTGCTTCGTGTTGAACCGAAAAAGCGGATGGTTTTTAACCCGGAAGAATCCATAGATCTCCATGGATTCACTGCAACATTTATCCAATACACCCATGCCAGGATAAAGTCAATTCTACGAAAGGAAAAGGCAGGCGGCAACATTCAACCCGCAAAGGAGCGACTACTACCAAAGGAAAAAGAACTTATAGTATTACTTGAACAATACCCTGTGATCCTTGACCAGGCACTACAGGAACATAATCCTTCAGTGATCGCTACTTACGCTTTCAATGCTGCCAAAACATTTAATACATTCTATACTGAACATTCGGTAATGAATGCTGAGTCGGACGAAAAGAAACAACTGCGCCTTCAGCTTTCTGAACTGGCGGCAAACGTTATTGCCTCTGCAATGACTTTGCTCGGTATCAGGGTTCCGGAGAGAATGTGATTATCTATTAAAAGTCTCCTGCGCAACAGCATCTTCATGATGCTTTTTTTTTATTTCATATAATTGACTACTATCAATTATTGTTCATGATCAATTCAGATATGATTACATATTTATTGCTGATGATGTATTGACCGCTATCAATAAAAAAAGAATAAATACAACGATCATCCATAGATCAATGCAGTAAATCGTAAGTATATCTATTTATGACTTGCGTAATTGATTCCGGTTAATGTGCAGCGGCATAGTAGTTGGCAAAAGGCGGCAAACAAAAATACTTTATGAAAAACCTCAAACGTCCGCTCGAAGGCAAACTACGCGTTGCATTGCCGGCAGGTGCGATCTTATTAAGCTCTCTTTTCGTTGCCGGCTGTCAGAAAGATATTTCAACTGAAGAACTGGCTTCAGCCAGCCAGGATGCCATTGCTGCAGAAAGCACAACAACTGCTGCGGCCAGAACTGCGGGTGATGTATCCATTTTTGCCACAGATACAAAAACCGGTATCAAAAAAACAACTCATTCCCTGGTCAATGTGCCTGCAGGTGCTTTATTGGTACTGACCACTTCCTGCGAGTCATCTTCAAAAGACGCCACGATCACCAGCACACCTTCAATGACCTGGACAAAAAAAGTACAGGCGCATAAGTCTCTGAGTGGCGACGCAGAGATATTCACGGCAACATACGCAGCAGGAGGAAGCATCACTATCAATAGCACATGGCCTGATGGTGAAATGTCCAGCGTTGCCTATGTGATCATTAACCAGGAGGCTACAGACGGCGGCGCTTTCAAAGCGGCTACGCTGCAGACATCTCCTTCTGTTCCTGCCAATACCACGAAAGAGAATAGCCTGCTCATTTGTGTTACATCTGACTGGAAAGCAATAGATGGCACAAAAAGGGAATACAGGGATAATGCCACTGAAGTACTTTATGCCAATGGCAGCCGCACATATTCTACCTATCATTATTATAAGGATGCCGGGGCCATCACCACTTACAGAGAAGGTCTGACATTACCGACCGGTCAATCAGCTGGGACCTGCGTACTGGAAGTAAGAGGGAAAGATAAATCGACCACTGTCACTACACCTCCCGCTACCACACCAACCAATCTATCCCCGGTGATCAATACAATGACGGCGCAGACTATCACATTGCCGTTGAACTCCATTACACTAACAGGTGTAGCATCTGATCCTGATGGTACGATTGTTTCTTACCTGTGGACAAAAGTTTCAGGTTCGGGAGGAACGATCACGACGCCTGCTTCCGCTATTACAACTGTAACAGGTTTGACCACGGGGTCTTATGCTTTTAACCTGAAAGTGACCGATAATAGCGGCGCTACTGCAAACCAAACAGCTTCTGTAACTGTAAACCCTGCAACGACCACTCCTTCTACCAGCTATGGCACCCTGGTATTTCAGACGGGATATGATGATGCCTCTGCCATTAACACCAACCAGGGCCCTTACAATACTATTTCCTATACAATTTTCAAAACGGGTCCTGGTTCCTTCCGTTCGGAGGTAAGACAAAACCAACCGCAGACCTCATCAGGTTACCGCAGTGAAATGTCTTACAGCAGCCTTGATCCTGCCGAAGGTGTCTATGAATATGATGTCTATTACGAGAACTGGAAATCATTTGAAGGCGGCGGTCATTCAATACAATGGCACCCAAACAGCGGAACCGGAAGCGCCGTACTTTCTTTGCAGAACTATGGCGGTAAATTCGATGTAGTTCGTTCCATCAATGGCAACAATATGCACCAGTCCGGAACACTGAAAACAGTTACACCCAACGTATGGTATCATATGCGCTGGGAAATTAAATGGTCAACAGGTTCAGACGGGTACGTCAGGCTATATATGGATGATGTACTCTATTATTCCTATACCGGTGTTACGGCAGATGCTACCGGAACTCCTTACTGGAAAGTAGGACAGAACAGGTGGTTCTATAGCGGCAGTGGTATTGCAGAAACATCTGTGGTGTACTACGATAATGTGAAGATCTATAAGAAATAACTGCAACCGGGAAGTACTATGAACAGTTTACTTTGGTATGCTCCATAATAAAACAGCCTCTTTATAATAAAGAGGCTGTTTTATTAAAATCAATTAGCTTTTACAAACCCGGCATTTGCTTTTTCTGTTTCAGGTTGGCGAGACCGGGATCCATTTCAATCGCCTTATCACAAAGCAACTGCCCTTTGTCCTTATCCCCCTTTTTTTGATAGCTCATCCCGATCATATAAAGTGCAGAAGCATTTTGTTTGTCATATTCGAGTATCTTATCCCAGTAATCAATCGCGTCATTATACTTTCCTTTGTAATAATATGCTTCGGCCACCATATTGAGGATATTGATATCACTTGGTTTTCTTTTTAATATCTCATTCATGATCTTTATGCCGTTCTCCAGGTCGCCGAGGTCCAGGTAAGCAATACCAAGGTTCTCCATGTAATCATTCCCTTTTGGCAGCCCTTTGTTACCGGCTTCCAGCATATACTTCAGTGTGTTCTTACTATCATTCATAGCGTAATAGATCAGCGCCATTTCATAGATCCAGTAAGGTTTGGTGCTGTCCAGTGCAATTGCTTTCTGGAAAAAGGGTATCGACTGTTTATAATTCAGCATATCTGCATAGCTGCGGGCTATCATATAAGGCACTTCGGCATTTGCAGGGTCTTCATTAGCTGCTGTGTTCAATGTCTGGATAGCTTCTCCATAGTTTTCCCGGTCATAATGCACCTTACCGATATAGAAATTCACTTTTTCCGAAGGGTCGGCTTTTTTTAGTTTATCAGCATAAAGTAACACATCATCCTGCTGTTTCAGATTGAAGGATAATGTGAGCAACTGCTTATAGTTGACAGCGGAATTATCACCAAGCTGTACTAATTTTTTATAGGCTTCTCTTGCGTGATGATATTTGCGCAGGTCCATATACACGGATGCCAGTTCTGCAAAAAGCGCCTGGCTGGTTGTATCATATTTCAGTGCTTTTTCAAACTGTTTTAATGATTCCAGCCTTCGGCCATTCTGCTTTTCCTGCAGGCCCTTTTGAAAAAAATGATCAGCGCTGTCTTTGTTTTGTGAAAATGAAAAGGCAGAAACGGTCAATAATAAAAATGTAGCCGGAACTGCAAGCAGCAGGTTGTTTTTCGTTGTACGGATATTCGATAGGATCAGCATTATAAAATGTTTTAATGTTGATAAACCATGTTACAGACACAGCTTATTCCATTCAGGCTAACAAAGTACAAATTATTTCAGGATCAAGCCAGCAAGGGGAGGTAAATTTAACCTGATCCGGTAAATTTCCTGTTCCTCATCCACCAGTTCAGATCGTATGTCAGGATTGAAAACGTCGCCGGTTCCCCAGTATATTGCTTTATCTGAGTTAAATATTTCCTTTTCGTAGGTTTTTCCCCTTACATAGATGTCCCAGTCATTACGAACAACAGGCGTCATGTTCAAAACTATCAGAACATCATCTTCGGGCAGTTTCCCTTTCCGGCGATACACCATCACTGATTCTTCCCGGTGATTGAGATCTACCCATTCAAATCCATAGATGGTAAACTGGTTTTCATGTAAGGCCGGCTCTGCTTTTAATAGCTTATTGAGATCGGTCACACAATCCCGCAGTTTTTTATGAACATCATACTGCAACAAATGCCACTCCAATTCTGATTTATAATTCCATTCACTGGTCTGTCCAAACTCATTACCCATGAATAAGAGTTTTGCACCTGGATGTGTCCACATATATGTATAAAGCAGGCGGAGATTAGCCGCTTTCTGCCATTCATCTCCCGGCATTTTGAACAACATCGGGCTTTTTCCATGCACCACTTCATCGTGACTCAATGGCAGCATGAAGTTCTCATCATAATAATACATCATGCTGAAAGAAAATTTATCCTGGTGAAACTTCCTGGCTAATGGGTCAAGCTCAAAGTAATCCAGAGTATCATGCATCCAACCCATCATCCATTTCATACCAAATCCCAATCCATCGCCCCAGGTAGGTTTGGTTACACCCGGCCAGTCAGTGGCTTCTTCGGCGATGGTCTGCACATCGGGAAAATCACGGAATATCGTTTGATTCAGGTCTTTGATAAATGCGATCGCTTCGAGATTGCCGTCACCGCCATGTTCATTAGGCTCCCACTCTCCTTCTTCTCTTGAATAATTAAGCTTCAGCATGGAACTAACAGCATCCACACGTATCCCGTCAATATGAAACATATCGAACCAAAACCTGGCGCTGCTGATGAGAAATGATTTTACTTCCCCCCTTTTATAATTAAATATATAACTGTTCCAATCCGGGTGAAACCCTTTCCGCATATCGGCATATTCAAAAGTATGTGTGCCGTCGAACATAAATAAGCCATGCGCATCGTATGGAAAATGTGAAGGCACCCAGTCCAATATCACCCCTATGTTCTCTTTGTGAAAAGCATCTATCAGTCTCATCAGCCCCTGCGGATCGCCGAATCGTGAAGTGGCTGCAAAAAAGCCGGTGCATTGATACCCCCAGCTTCCATCAAACGGGTGTTCCATTACCGGCATCAGTTCTACATGCGTAAACCCCATTTCTTTTACATAAGGAACCAGCCGTTCAGTTATCTGGTCGTATGTGTTATATGACTCTTCATCATTTTTATCGGGCCTCATCCAGCTTGCCAGGTGTACTTCATATACGCTCCAGGGTGCATCCAACGAATTATGTTCCTTTCTTTTTTCCATCCATTCCTCGTCCTTCCATTCGTAATGCATATCCCAGGTAATAGTCGCAGTCGCGGGTCTTTTTTCCCAGAAGTTTGCAAAGGGGTCTCCCTTATCTGTTTCCCGACCATGATATCCAACAATGAAGTATTTATAAGATTCGCCCAGTTTGAAACCCGGTATAAAGCCTTCCCATATCCCGCTGTTATCCCATCTCGGATAAAGTTCATATTCACCTTTCTTCCAATGATTGAAATTGCCGATCACTGATACCGATGTGCCGTTCGGAGCCCAAACGCAGAAATACATTCCCCATACGTCATTCACCTGTATGGAATGTGATCCGAATTTTTTATATAAGCTGTAATTAGTACCCTGTTGAAAATTGCTGACATCTTCACCGGTCAGCATGGAGTAGTTCCAGACCAATTTGCTGGTATCAACAAAATGGGCTTCTTCGTATTTGGTGATCATGTCTGGCATACTGATCTTTTTATAGTGACAGTATAATTTTCTGTAATGGCAATCGCCGGTGATATGAATTTATTCTCCAATATCTTTTTCCCGATACATTTTTTATGGAATTTATTTGCCTGTGCGTCACATCCAACTTACAGCTTTTTATTGAAATATTAACAGGTTTGTAAAATAAATGACAGCAGGTTTTAGCCGTAAATAGTCATTTTTGTGCCGGTCTTGTAAATGTGGCGGATTGTTCAATGAGGGAAGCCTATTTTCGAAAAAACCATTAACCATAAATCAGCCATGAGAAAACTGCTCTTTTCCTTTTTTATTCTCGCTCTGTTTTCATTTCGTGCTGCGGGGCAAACCTCATCTCTCAAAGGCGCCGTCACCGACACCACGGAAAGAAGGAACCTGCAGAACACAGTGATCACGCTACTTCACCCTAAAGATTCAGTATTGACCGGATTCACCCGTGCTGACAAAGTAGGCAGCTTTTCTATTAACAATATCCCGCCCGGCAAATACATCATGATGATCACCCATCCTTTTGTCGGTGATTACTTTGACCAGGTGGAATTAAAGCCGGGTGAAACAACTGATCTCGGAAAGGTGTTCATGATCCCTAAAAGCAAGCTGCTAGCCGAGGTAATCCTTAAAAGCGGGTCTCCCATAAAGATAAAAGGCGATACCACGATCTATACAGCTGATAGCTTTAAAGTAAGGGAAGGTGCTAACGTGGAAGAATTGCTGAGGAGGTTACCCGGTATCCAGGTGGATAAGAATGGTACGATCACCGCAATGGGAGAAAGAGTGACCAGGGTATTGGTGGACGGCGAAGAATTTTTTGGCAGCGATCCCGGCATTGCTACCAAGAACCTGCGGGCAGATGTAGTGCAGGAAGTACAGGTGTTTGACAAAAAAAGCGACCAGGCAGAATTTACGGGTATTGACGATGGTATAAAAGATAAAACTATCAACCTTAAACTGAAAGAGGATAAAAAGAAAGGCTATTTCGGCAAAGCAGAGATCGGCGGAGGACTGAAAGATAAATTCAGCAATTCGGTCATGGCAAATGCCTTTAAAGCAAAACGGAAGCTGGCAGCCTACGGGATCATGAGCAATACCGGACAAACCAATCTTGACTGGCGTGATGCACAGAATTATGGTGGTGGTATGGATGGAATGTCAACCGGCGTAGATGATGACGGGGGGATGTACATTTCATGGGATGGCGGCGGTGATGATAACTATTGGGGTGGCCGTAATGGTATTCCTACCAATTGGAACGGGGGCTTACATTACAGTAATAAATTCAACAACGGCAAGAACAGCTTCAATGCCGGTTATAAATTCAGCAAGGTCAATGCACCGGGGGTCACCAGCACCTTTGCCAGAAATTTCTGGCCCGACAGTACGTGGAACACCAACTCTGTCAACAACCGGTTCACGTCTGCTATCAAACACGGGTTCAATATGACGATGGAGTCGAATCTTGATTCGATGAATTCGCTGAAATGGACAGCAAAGATCAATAATAACAATACCCGTACCAGCACTAACTTTTACACTGAATCATTTACAGAAGAAGGGGACTCCATCAATAACAGCCGGCGCAACAGCACCAACAAGGCAGATAACAACAGCGTGGCCTCTACCCTGCTCTGGAAACATAAGTTCAAAAAACTGTCAAGGACACTATCAGTGAATACAGATATCAACTGGAGTGAATCAAAGAACGAAGGCTTGTTAAGTTCTTTTAATAACTATTATAAAGGGGGCCTGATCAGCAGCCGTGACACTATAGATCAGCAGAATATCCGCAATAGCGAGAATAAAAGCCTTGTGACAAAATTTTCATATACGGAACCGCTGATGAAGGATACTTATCTTGAGCTTAGCTATTCTTTCGGTTATTATAATAATACCAATGAGCGCATCACGAATGCCGGTGACGGAAGCGGTAAATACGAAGACAAGATCGACTCGCTGAGCAATTCTTTTGTATTCAACAGGCTGGTCAATACCCCCGGCGCCAGTTTCAGGGTAAATAAGAAGAAGTATAATTTCTCCTTCGGGGCATCGGTAGGTTTCAGCCATTTTACACAAAAGAATATAACGGAGGAACTGGAATACAAATACAACTTTACCAATTTCTTCCCCCGTGCCACTTTCCAGTATAAATTCAAACCGAATGAAACTTTCCGGTTCAATTATAATGGTAATACAACAGCGCCTTCCCTTGAACAACTACAGCCTATCAGGGTCAATACGGATCCCTTTAATATCTATATCGGTAATCCCGACCTGGCACAGTCTTTCCGGCACTCATTCAATATGGGTTATAACACATACAATGTTTTAAAGGAAAGAAATATCTGGACCAACGTAAATATCAATTTTACACAAAATGCTTTCACCAACTTCAGCACTATAGATTCACTGGGCAGAAGGACCTACCAAACGGTGAATGTGAGCGGAATATATAATATCAACTTCTATGGCGACTATGGTTTCAAGATACCCGATACCAAATGGAGACTCGGTGTCGGCCCCACGCTGAATAAGAACCGGAATATTGATTTTGTCCGCGACCCTAAATCTACAGCCACGGTGAAGAACATTACAAACACCACCGGCTACGGGGTACGTGTCAGTGTAAGCCAGTATATCGAAAACAAGTATAATTTTTATTTCAGCCCGAACTTTACCTTGAACACTTCCAAAGCTTCCGTCAATACATCGGCCAATGCACAATACTGGCAGATACAGGGATGGTTTGGCGGCGAAGCGCATTTGCCAAAAAGCTTCCGGGTCGGATCAGATGCTAACTTCCAGTACCGTCAGAAGGATCCCCGTTTCCCCACTAACAATAGTTTTGCCACCTGGAACGCTAATGTCACTAAAGGTTTTTTTAAGAATGAACTGGAGCTAAGATTTGCCGTGTATGATATACTGAACCAAAACCGCGGGTATAACCGGAATTTCAGCAGCTACAGCTTTACAGAAACCTATTATAATACGCTGCGCCGTTTCTGGCAGGTTGCTGTCACCTGGAATTTTTCTAAAAATGGTAAACCCGCTGACTTTTAATTCTAATCATCTGAAATATATGAAGAAAATATTTTTCCTTATCACTTTATTCACTGCCACACTCGCCAATGCGCAACAATTCATCGGCAGTGGCCTGATAGAATATGAAGTAAGACGAAACAACCATAAACTATTTGGAGATGGTATATGGGCAGAAATGGCAAAGGATCGTTTTCCGCAATTCTCAACGAATTATTATCATCTCAGTTTTACAGATAATAAAGCGCTCTATAAATACGACCATAAAGATGAGCGTACAAAAATGCCCTGGGGCAATGAAGGTGAGGATAACCTCTGGTTCAGTGACTATAACAGCAGCATTTACACGCATCAGAAGTTTGTATTCGACAATACTTACCTGCTGAGCGATACATTAATGAAGATCGACTGGAAATTATCGCCAAATGAGACAAGAGAAATAGCGGGATTCAATTGCCGCAAGGCCACAGGCATCATCTTCGACAGCGTATATGTGTTTGCTTTCTATACCGATGAGATCACCGTCAGTGGCGGGCCGATGGGTATCAGCGGATTACCCGGTATGATACTCGGTATCACCATTCCCCGCATGTTCACCAGCTGGGTAGCTACCAAAGTACAGTTGACCGGCTATGATCCCAAACTAATAGTAGCGCCTACGAAAGGTAAAAAGAAAGTGGCAGCAGAACTACAGGAGAATGTAAGGAAAGCCACTTCCGACTGGGGCACATGGGGGCAACAGCAGATATGGAATATATTTTTGTAAAGTATGGAGTTTTGCGGAGGTGTTTCAAAGTTTCACCTCATTCTCCAGCTTTTTCCCTTTCTCAAAATCGCTGATATTGTTCAGCGTCACCGTAGCTATCTGCTCTAAAGCTTCTTTGGTAAAAAATCCCTGGTGGGCCGTGATCAGCACATTCGGAAACGTGGTGAGCCGTGCAATGGTATCATCGGGTATAATGCTGTCGGAAAGATCTTTGAAGAACAATTTCTCTTCCTGTTCATATACGTCAATACCGAGATAGCCTAACTGTCCATTCTTTAGCGCCTCAATAGCCGCCTGTGTATCTATAACAGCGCCACGGCTGGTGTTGATAAGCATGGCTCCCTTTTTCATTTTGGCGAACGCATCGTTGCTCATCAGGTGATGGGTCTCTGGTAATAGCGGGCAATGCAGGGAGATGATATCGCTTTGTGGCAGCAGTTCATCCAATGAAACGTATTCCACACCCGCTTTCTTCAGTTCCTCCAGCGGGTATTTGTCATAAGCGATCACCTTGCAACCGAATCCCTGCATGATGCGGATAAAAGCCTGCCCTATCTTACCTGTCCCGATCACACCTACCGTTTTGCCGTGAATAGTAAAGCCTGTCAGCTTTTCCAGGGAGAAATTGTTTTCTCTTACCCGGTTGTAAGCTTTATGTGTTTTGCGGTTCAATGTCATGATCAATGCCACCGCATGTTCGGCCACCGCTTCAGGTGAATAGGCCGGCACCCTTACCACTTTGATATTGTTCTTTGCCAACCCTTCAAGGTCCACATTATTAAAACCGGCACAGCGCAGAGCGATCAGCCTGACACCTACAGACGCCAGTCCATCGACCGTTTCCTTTTTCTTTACCCGGTCATTGACAAAGATGCAAACAGCATCATATCCTTTTGCCAATGGAAAGGTCCTACTGTTCAATGAAGAGTCGAAATAAGTTAATTCGTGCTGACCGTTGCTGTTTAATCTGTCAAAGGTGTCCCTGTCGTATGATTTGGTGCTGAAGAAGGCTATTTTCATGTTTAATAGTTAGTGATAATATCATGAAATTAACCAAAAACCTATTTCATCAATTCCAGTACCAGAGATTCTTTCGGCTGGATTTGCAATTCATCAAAAGAACTTATTTTCCCGGTTATGATGTCTTTGGCTTTTGTAAACCCATTTGTTCTTTCTGTAAAACTATCCCAGTTAGGTTTGGCCATCTTATCGCTGGTATTAGCGATCACCATGACGGTTTGTTTCACATCATAACGGAAATAAGTATAAACTCCGTTGACCGGAACGAACTGTGTGGTCTTGCCTGTGGTCAATGCAGAAGAAGTTTTCCGGAAAGTAGCAAGCCTGGCTGTATAATTGAACACATCATTCTCTTTATCATTTCTTCCTGCTGCCACAAACTTATTGACGGCGTCATCGCTCCAGCCGCCGCGAAAATCTTCCCTTACAGAAGCGCCGTCAAGGCCGGTCTTTTTGTTCTTCATCAACACTTCTGTACCGTAATATAACTGCGGTATGCCGCGTAAAGTAAGCAACCAGGTCAATCCCATTTTCAGTTTGGCCACGTCCTCATCTACAGTAGAGAACACACGGTCCATGTCATGATTATCAAGAAAGGTACAGTTACGCATAGGATCTTTATATACGATATCCTGCGCCATCGTCATGTATAATTTATTCACCCCGTCTGTCCATCCTTGTGAAAGTCCCATGCCTGCCAGCATACCAAAGCAAACCTGGAAATCGATCACACTATTGGCATTGTGCTTAAATGGAATGTTCATCGTATTCCGCGTGAAGTAGGCATTGGCAATAGGAGTATTGACCCATGCTTCACCAAAGATGGTGATGCCGGGAAATTCTGTCTCCAACGCTTTATTCACCCGATTCAGAAATGCCTCATCACAGTATTTATAAGTATCCACCCGCCATCCGTCAATGCCAAAGTATTCTGTTGTCCAGATAGCATGTTGTACAAGGAAGTTGGCTAGAAATGTATTGCGCAGGTTCAGGTCAGGCAGATGATCAATGAACCAGCCGTCGAGCATTTGCTTTTTATCATAGGCGGAAGCATAGGGGTCAAATAGCGTTTCCTCTCTATGACTTGGGCCTGTAAATACCGGCCAGTTATTGATCCAGTCTTTGGTGGGCGGATCAAGTACAAACCAATGTTGTTTGCTTACATGGTTATAGACAGCGTCCTGTATCACTTTGATGCCTTTCTTATGCGCTTCATTGCAAAAATCCAGGTAGCCTTCATTGCCCCCAAGACGTTTGTCCACCTGGTAATGATCGGTGAACCAGTAACCATGGTAACCAGCGATATCATTCCCCCACTCTTTCATTTTGTCCGTATTATTCTCAATAACGGGTGTAAGCCATAAAGCCGTAACACCAAGCTGATTGAAATAATCAAAATGATCCTGAATTCCTTTGAAGTCGCCGCCGTGACGGGAAAACATACTGTAACGGTCATTGCCTTTGTCTCTGTATCCGTCTATCACATCATTGGAAGGGTTGCCATTGGCAAAACGATCGGGTATCATCAGGTAAATGAAATCCTTTGACGTGATGCCTTGCGCTCTTGTTTTGCCATTTTCCTTGCTACGGGCTTTGAGTTCGTATTTGATCGTAAATGGCGCTCCTGGTTTGGTAAAAGACAATGTACGTACGCCGGGTTTTGCATTTTTATCAATAACGAGGTCTATAAAAACATAATTGGGGTTGTCAACCTGATGAACGGCTTTCAATGTTATCCCCTCTGCCAGTTTCATACCTGTTGCAGAAATTTTATAAACAGGTATGATAGCAGCGATATCCTTATGATGAATCATCAACTGCAGTTTCTGCTCTTTCATGCCGACCCACCAATTGGAAGGGTAAACATTTTGTGACAGCAAATGAAAAGAAAAGAATAATATAGGTAATAAGGTTCCGATGATCTTTTTCATGTTCACTGGTTTGACTTAGATTCCTTAACAATGAAAAGACAGACAATTGCCGCAGTGCAGAGAAGTACGCCGCCAATCAATACCGCCATCAGCCTGTCATTATGCAGGTAGTTCTCCATGATCTTTCCAAAGAATAATGAGGCAATAATCTCAGGCAATACAATAAAGAAATTGAATATACCCATGTAAATACCCATCTTTTCCTGCGGCAATACGCCTGCCAGCATAGAATAGGGCATAGACAGTATCGACGCCCAGGCAATGCCCACCATGCTCATGGAAATGTAGAGCATCCATGGTTCATGGATAAAATTGACAGAGATAAGTCCCAGGCCCCCTATCAGCAGGCAACCGACATGGGTTAGTTTCTTTCCCGCTTTTCCCACCCAAAAAGGAATAGTAAAGGAAAAAGCAAATGTCACCAGGTTGAGAATAGCCGACGTGTTATTGGCATGCTCTAGTCCTTTTGTATAAGTCTCACTGTCCGTTTGAGCGTTGCCGCCAAATATATCTGCGGCTACACCGGTACTATAATAGAACCACATCAGGAATAAACCGGGCCAGGTGAGGAACTGTACTACCGCAAGCCTTTTCATCTGGTTGGGCATGGCGCCGATAGAAGATATAATTTCTTTCACGCCACCCATAAAGCCGCTGCTATGCTCCTTTTTAATATTCTCCTTCCAGTTAGGATCTGATGGCGGGTATTCTTTGCTCTTTATAACGGTATAAAGCACCGCAGTCAAAAAAACGATTCCCCCGATATAGAATGACCACATGATGTTCTGAGGGATCCCGCCATCCCCTTTTTCTCTTGAAAAACCAAACCAATTGACCAGTAAACCAGGCAAGAAGCCTGCAATGAATGAGGCCGCTCCAATGAACATACTCTGCATAGCATATCCAAATGCCCGTTGTTTCTCATTCAGGTTATCAGCTACAAAAGCCCGAAAAGGTTCCATACTGATATTGATACAGGAATCCAATATCCATAAGGTACCGGCAGCCATCCATACCGCCGATGAATTCGGCATTATAAACAAAGCCAGCGAGCTAAGAATAGCGCCGATCAGGAAATAAGGCCTTCTTCTACCCAGCCTGGGGCTCCATGTTCTGTCACTCAAATAACCAATGATCGGCTGAACGATCAGGCCTGTCATAGGCGCTGCCAGCCACAAACCGGGAATAGCTTCCGGAGATGCGCCCAGGTATTCATAAATGGCGCTCATATTACCCATTTGCAGGCTCCATCCAAATTGAATACCGAAGAATCCGAAACACATATTCCAGACCTGCCAGAAAGATAATTGTGGTTTGACGCCGGTATAAGCGGTTGACATAGCAATCGTAATTTTAGTTATGCGGTAAAACGAAAGTTAAGAACTTTTATGTAACAGGTACACAACTTCATTTGAAAATAAAAAAAGGAAGCCAGGCTTCCTTGTAATTATCTTATATAACGTATCCGTTGGGAATGATCGACCCTTTCTTTACCACTACAATTCCATCTTTAATGGTATAGAGGGCATGGTCCGTATTTTCCAGGTGAGGGCCGCCATTTATACGAACATCATCGCCAATGCGGCAATTTTTATCCAATATGGCATTCTTAATATAGCAACGGCTGCCAATACCCAGTAGTGGAATACCTTTTGCCTGGTCGCTGGCCATATCCTGTAATGTTTCGTAATAATCGCTACCCATCATATAGGTGTTGATAATAGTAGAGCCATGACCAATACGTGAACGGATACCTACTACTGATTTTTCCATTCTTGACGCATTGATAATCGTTCCTTCTGCGATCACTGTTTTTTCCAGGGTTGTGCCGCTTACTTTAGCAGGTGGCAACATACGGGCACGGGTATAGATGGCGTTGTTGTTATCGAACAGGTTGAAGTCAGGAAGATCTTCTGTCAAACCGAGATTGGCTTCAAAGAAAGAATAAATGTTCCCGATATCTGTCCAGTAGCCGTCATACTGATAACTGGCGACCTTGCATCTGCTGATAGACTGCGGAATGATCTCTTTACCGAAATCAGTAGCTTCAAGGAAATCGTTTTGCAAGTAGTCAAACAGCAGCTTGCGATTGAAAATATAAATACCCATTGAAGCAAGATATACTCTGCCGGCTTTTTTCATTTCTTCACCCGTATCGCTGATCCAGTCTTTCAGGACATCCTTCTTTGGCTTTTCAATAAACGAAGCGATCAAGCCATTTTTATCTTCTTTCAATATGCCGAACTCAGGGGCTTCCCTGTCGCCAACAGGTATAGTGGCAATGGAGATATCCGCTCCCATTTTTTTATGATTATCCAGCATAGCCTGGAAATCCATCTGGTAAAGCTGATCGCCTGAAAGAATAAGAATATAATCGCTTTCGAATGGCCCTACATGGCGCAGGCTTTGTCTTACTGCATCTGCAGTTCCCTGGAACCAGGCAGGGTTATCAGGAGTTTGTTCTGCTGCCAGAATATCCACAAAAGCGGTACTGAAAGCGCTGAAATGATAGGTATTCTTGATATGCCTGTTCAGTGATGCGGAATTGAACTGCGTCAGCACAAACATCCTGTTGATACCGGAGTTGATACAATTAGAAATAGGGATATCAACGAGACGATACTTTCCTGCAATAGGAACGGCAGGTTTGGAACGGCTGGCTGTTAAAGGATATAATCTTGAACCGGCTCCGCCACCAAGTATGATACTAAGGATTTCTTTAGCGATAGACATAAGCAATCAGGATTTAAAATATTCGCAGAAAAGGTAAGTAAGAATTGGTATAAAAATTCATGACAAGTAAAAAATAACGGTCATTTCAGGAGGATATCAGTTTTTTAAAGACTGGTAAAGGTCAATGTACTGCTGCGCGGATGAATCCCAGGAATGATCAATGGTCATCATATAACCACGCATCCATTGGTACAGGTCCTGTTTATTGTTATAAAGATCCAGTGCACGGCCGACAGAATAGGTAATATCGCCGACACTTGGCTGGTCGAAGCGGATACCAAATCCTTCCTTGTCGCCAAAATCACGGATAGTATCTTTTAAACCGCCAACGCTTCTTACCATCGGTACCGTACCATAACGCAAGGCATACATCTGGTTAAGCCCGCATGGCTCTACCCGGCTTGGCATGAGTAAAAAATCCGACCCCGCATAGATCATGTGGCTGAGGGGTTCGCTATATCCGATGTAAGAATTGAAATACCCGTTGAATTGGTGCTTCATGTGATCCAGTTGTTCTTCCAGGTACGGCTCACCTGAACCAAGAACAAGAAAGTTGGCTTTACCATGATGCTGGTAAATAGACTGGCTGATTGCTTCAGGTAAAAGGTCGGCAGCCTTTTCACCTACCAGCCTGCCGATAAAAGCGATCAGTGGTTTATCTTCATCGAGGCCAAACTGGCCACATATCTCTTTTTTGTTTTTCTTCTTGCCCTTATCCACTAATTCTTTATCGTAGTTTTTGATAAGAAAACTATCAGTTTGCGGGTCCCATACTTCCGTGTCTATACCATTCAATACTCCGATACTCTTTCCTTTTTCATATTCAAACAGGTTTTCGAGCCCGTTAGCAGAATGCTTCAGTTCATCCAGATAGCTGTGACTGACAGTCGTTACTTTCCAGGCACATTTCACGGCTGATGCCATCGGGTTAATGGTGTTATTCCAGTCAAGCAATCCCCAGTTCCAGCTATCATAGCCGGGTATGTAATAATATTTGTCCCAGCCGATCCAGCCCTGGTACTGTCCGTTATGGACGGTAAATACAGAAGGTATATTTGCCAGTTTGAAACGGAAGGCATAGCAATGCTTCATCATAAAAGGGATAAGGCCGGTATGATGATCGTGGCAATGAATGACATCGGGGAGGTGGCTCCAGCGGGATATCCAATCACAAAAAGCGATCTGAAATGCAATGAACCTTTCTGTATCGTCATCATACCCGTATATCTTTTCACGGTCAAGCAAACCGTTGATGTCAATAAGGTATAGATCAAACCCGAGCTTGTTCGTTTTTTCTTTTATTACGCTATAGTGAAACCAATGTGAACCAAGATACTGGCTGCCTTCATGTACGAGCTCCCATTGATGAGTGTAAAGAAATTTAGTGCGGTACATAGGCATTACCACTTTGGCGACATGACCAAGCTCTGCCTGGTATTTAGGTAAAGAACCTACTACATCACCGAGACCTCCGGCCTTGGCAACCGGATAACATTCTGCTGCTACATGGATAATTTCCATCCGGGGATATTGTATTAATGAAATAGTACTTCAAAGTAAGATGATTTTTTGGATGTGCAATAAAGCGGGTAAAAAATTTCGCCGGCTATCTGATTTATTTCTATTTTCAGCCCTTAAATACAAAACCCACGATTGCTATGAATCAACAAACAAAATGGTCACAGTTCGGAACGCTTATTATCGTTTTCTTCTTCTGGGGATTCGTTGCCGCAAGCAACAGTATCTTTATCCCCTTTTGTAAAAAGTTTTTCGACCTTGACCAGCTCCAGTCCCAGTTGATAGGGTCGGCCTTTTACGGCGCCTATTTCTATGGCTCGCTTATTCTTTACCTGATGTCGTACATGAGCAATGTAGATATCCTGAATAAGATCGGGTATAAGAAAGGGATCATTTATGGGCTGATTATTTCTGTGGCAGGGGCATTAGCTCTTGCGCTGATCAGTACTTCTGCTAACCCGACATTTGGAATGGTTCTGGTAGCTTTCTTTATTATCGCTCTTGGGTTCTCTCTTCAGCAAACCGCTGCCCAGCCATTTGCTATTGCGATGGGATCTCCCGAAACAGGGGCTCATAGATTAAATATGGCAGGTGGTGTAAACTCATTTGGCACACTATTAGGTCCATTAGCAGTTAGCTTCATGCTGTTTGGCAGCGCTACCAGCACAAAGGAAGCTACGATCGGTAATATTGAAACAGTTTACTTTTTCCTGGCCGGATTGTTTACACTGGCCGCATTGATATTCGGTTTTTCTAAATTACCTAAAGTAACCAGTGATGAAACATTAGAAAAAAGCCCGAAAGCTATGCGGTCACTACTGGTGATCGGTATTGTATTCCTGCCGGTCCTTTTTGCTGATTGGATAAAAGAAAATACAGGCATTGCTAAATCAGTAGTTATCTATGCTTCCTTAATTATTATTCTCTCTATCCTGTTTGGAAGCATGATCGCTGCGGCAAAGAACAAACATGGATGGGGAGCTATGCAATACCCGCAGCTTGTATTGGGTATGATCGCCATCTTTGTTTACGTGGGTGTAGAAGTCACTATCGATAATAATTTCGGTGCCTTTCTTAAAAGACCCGAATTTGGCGGATATGACGAAAAGCATAACTCGCATTTGATCGCTCTGTATTGGGGAAGCCTGATGATCGGCAGATGGACAGGGGCTGTAAGCGTTTTCAACGTTAGTAAATCTGTAAAACGGCTATTAGTAATCATTGTTCCGTTTGTTGCTTTTGGTATTATTTGCCTGGCCAATTATCTCAAAGGAAATGACATCAACGACTTTAAATGGTACTGGATAATGATCATTTTCCTGGTTGGGGCTAATCTGTATTCACAGGAGAAACCGGTCAAACTCCTGCTAACAGTATCTGTGTTGGCAGCTGCTTTTATATTGATTTCTCTTTTCACCAAAGGTATGGTTACCAATTATTGCATTATTGCCTGTGGCCTTTGTTGTTCGGTAATGTGGCCGTGTATCTTTGCGCTTGCGGTAGCAGGACTTGGGAAATATACCAGCCAGGGTTCTGCATTCCTTATCATGATGATCCTCGGAGGCGCTATCATTCCACCTGCACAGGGAGCTTTGATAGATCTTGACCTCGGTACAGAAGTGAACGGTATCACTACCGGCCCATGGACACATATGTCTTATATTGTTCCGCTAGCATGTTTTGCTTACCTGGCATGGCATACTATAAAAAGCAGAAGTGAGCTTCGAAAACAAGGCATTGACTTCGACCAGCAAATCGCAGGAGGTCATTAAAAATAAAATCATTTCCCCGTACATTTACCGCCCCGGCAGCAAACGTCGGGGCTTTTTAAAATCAACTGACGATGGCTAAATCAACCCGTAAATCCGTAGTAGGGCAACCCCTGGCGATCGGTATAGATATTGGTGGTACAGGTACCAAATTCGGCATTGTTGACAGGGATGGCAATGTCCTTTTTTCCGGTGAAATGTCCACCAAAAAACACGCTGAGGTCAATACATTCATAGACGAGCTTTATACAGTTTTATCTGAACTGATCGAAAAGGCCGGCGGCATAGGCCGGATGAAAGGTATTGGTGTAGGCGCCCCCAACGGCAATTTCTATACGGGCACTATCGAATATGCCCCTAACCTTCCCTGGAAAGGTATCATTCCGTTAGCCAAACTCATTGAGAATAAATTTAACCTGCCGGTCACTTTAACAAATGATGCCAATGCCGCTGCTATCGGTGAAATGATGTATGGCGCCGCCAAGGGCATGAAGGATTTTATTATGATCACTCTTGGTACCGGTGTAGGAAGTGGTATTGTTGCCAATGGCAAACTGATTTATGGTCATGATGGTTTCGCCGGGGAACTGGGACATACCATTGTTATACCCGACGGAAGGTTTCATAAGGGGACGGGGAAAAAAGGCCCCCTGGAAAGTTATGCTTCGGCCACCGGCGTTACGCTGACCGCTATCGAGATGCTGGAGAATAGCAAAGAGGATAGTTTGCTTAGAAAAGTACCGAAAGATAAGTTGGACTCAAAAGCTGTGTATGATGCCGCTATTGCAGGCGATAAACTGGCATTGGAAATATTCGAATTCACCGGGAAGATACTTGGGCTTGCATTGGCCAACGCAGTAATGTTCTCAAGCCCCGAAGCAATTGTTCTATTTGGCGGATTAACTAAGGCAGGTGACCTGATACTAAAGCCGACCCGGGAACATATGGAAGCAAACCTGATACAGGTGTTCCAGAATAAAGTGAAGATATTAATAAGCCATCTGAGGGAATCTGACGCAGCCATACTCGGCGCCAGTGCACTGGTGTGGGATATGAAGTAATTTCCTGCGAAACTATTTACAGCGTAGCACTAACTTGAGTAAAATCGCCTTCACTGCTGCTTTCTGCAGGAGCAGATTTTACCTGAGTATTCTCTATCTCTTCTTTCTGAAAGGATTTTGCAATGCCGGAAATAACGGTGGAAACAATAACTGTTGAGCCAATAATGGAGACGAACAGGATCGTCAGATACAAACCAGGCCTTTTCATGATAGAATTTTGGATGAACGTCTTCAAAACTATGCCAAAATAAAAATTTCCGAAAAATTTATTTTGGGTTTTAAAGGGAAACCATTAAAGGGATTTTACGATAAAGACAGCAGGCACAGGTCTTTGCCCCTCTTTGTCAGAGGGTTTGATGGTCTCTTTGCCGTTGACCAGCATACAACTGCTGCCTCCCCCGTCTAAGTTCAGCGCCTCCAGGCAGCCGATATCCTTCAACATCTGTGCTTCCTGGATAAGTGTGGCCCCTTCGGCGATACCTGTATTCCGGCCCTCGATTACAAGAATGATCAGTTTATTACCCTTTGTATAGCCCATAGCAGTACGGGGGTGTCTGTCATTAATGGCTTTGCCTGCAAACATTCTTTCTTCATCATTTGTAATCATGATCTTGCCGTCCTGAATTAATACCGGTCCACCTCCAACTGCTGTATTTGCCTTCCACTTATGATTAATAAGAGCTCTAGATTTCCTTTTTGTGAACTTATAAATACTATCCTCATACGAAAAATTTACACCAGGTTGACGTTTGCCCCATTCATTACGTTTAACTGGAAATTGATAAGCAGTGCCGTATTCAAATGTGGAATCGGTACCCAGCCAGGCAACATCTGCCCTTCGGTTGCGGAAAATCCCTATAGCGCTTTTGAAATAATAATATTGATTAGCAGAGTCTTTACCAGTTCCTCTAACAGGCGCATTGAACCCAACTATCTTTCCATCTTTAATGACGGTTGTTACATTTTGATTTGTGGCAAAAGAAAAGAACGTGGTATTAACCACCAGTAATGGCCGATCATTCTTTTCATAAAACTGTGCAGGCGTCAGCCGCCTGCGCAAGGTAGTATCAACTGTGAAGTGAAGCCTTTTGTCTTTGAGATCAGCCTCGACGTAGTAAGCAATGTTAGGTTTACCATCCAGCAGATCCGTTGTTTTATAAACATGTACCGATGCCGGCAGCGGCTGAAACAGTGAATCGATATTCTGCCACTTTATTTGAGAGTGAGATAAATGACCGGATAAAATAAAAATGGATAGTGGTAATAAAGAAGAAATAATTCGTATAGCCGGGATCATTGATCTGCTGACTTTTTTGACTTATATGACCAAATAGTTTTACCAGATACTATACGGTCCTGCTTTGCTCCCACTCCTTTCTTCCCAATCCGGCAAACACATGCCTTTCGCTATGATAAGAAGAACGCACCAGAGGACCGCTTTCTACATAATCCAGGCCGAGTTGATAACCGATCTCTTTGTATTCAGCAAACTCATCAGGGTGAACAAACCGATGGACAGGTAAATGTTTTTGCGTAGGCTGGAGGTACTGTCCAATAGTGACCACATCGCAACCATTATCGTACAGGTCTTTTAATGTTTGTATTACTTCCTGTTTCTTTTCACCCAGTCCGAGCATGATCCCGCTTTTCGTTCTGCGCCCTCCTTCCTTCAACATCCTGATCGCTTCCATGCTACGCCAATACTTTGCCTGTATTCGTACCTGGCGGGTGAGTCTTTCTACAGTTTCTATATTATGAGAGATCACTTCTGGTGCTGCGTCGATCACTCTCTGAATATCCTCTTTCCTTCCTTTGAAGTCGGGGATCAATGTTTCGAGAGTCGTCTCAGGGTTCAGGGCTTTCACTGCCTTGATAGTGTTATGCCAGATAATAGAGCCTCCATCCTGTAATTCATCCCTGTCAACAGAGGTGATGACGGCATGTTTTACTTTCATCAGGTGAATGGCTTCTGCTACTCTTTGCGGCTCATCCCAGTCAACAGGTTCGGGCCGGCCTGTGGCCACGGCACAAAAGCCGCAGCTTCTTGTACAGGTATTACCAAGTATCATAAATGTAGCAGTGCCTTCTCCCCAGCATTCTCCCATATTCGGACAATTTCCGCTTTCACAGATTGTATGCAATTTGTAATTATCCACCAACCCGCGGACATGCTTATAGCTTTCGCCGATAGGCAATTTTACCCGCAGCCAGTCGGGCTTTTTGATCTTTGATCGCAGATTATTATCGGGCACTACAGGAAGTTCATTCATGATGCACTATTCAACAGTTTGCGGAAGCAATAGTTCGTTCCATTACATTCCAGCAAAGGTAAGCCAGTTACTTTCGCCTGCCAAACAGGATAGCAATATAGGCCTGGATAAAAAGGTTCTTGTCCTTTTGAAAAAGCATGATAGGTATCTTGGAGAAGTAATACTCAGCGCTGACACCGATCTCCAATGCACTGACTGACTCATTGAAACGGCCATAATCAAAACGCATGGCCCCTTTGGCGAACAGCCCCGGCTTCACTTTGATCTCACTCCAGCCTTTGCCAAAACCTGCTCCGCCGGTAATTGTAGGCCCTACAAATATGGCGCTGTCTTCTACTGTGTATTTGATCGTTTTGTTCTCCCCGGTAAGAGGGTCATCGGCATTGATATAATACGGTCTGAGCAAACCAAGAGATACGCCCCCATTATATACAGCCGAAACCGCCACCCCATTCTTATTGCCTTTTTGCCCAAGTATATACTGCTGCCCGACCCCAAGGGTCACCGGGTAGAAGTAGTTGATCTTACCATAGATAAAAGAGTTGCCGAAAAAAGAGCTGCCCAGTAGTTTTTCTTCTTTATGGTTCTTCGACTCCGCAAAATCTATCCGGTAAATATTTGTTTTACGGTTGGTCTTCATTTTGCCAAGCTCGTAAAAAAAACCATACCCATTGGTACGAAGCTGCACACCGAAAATGCTTTGCTTTGAATAGACAAGAACACCTTCCTCTGCCTGGCGCATCAGCTCATTTATTTTCTGCCGGCGGGCTTCTTTTTTATCTTTTTTACTCATGACCGACGAGGTGGAATCCTGTGCGGATAAACTCATGGCAAAGAACAGAACTACCGCAATTAAACTTAGCTTCTTCACGTAATATTGATTGAATGTTTGTAACAGAAGAATAAACGGGATAAAGAGGTCAACGGATGCTTTCCTGATCATTTCTTGTTAACTCTTTCTCCTCTTTTCCCCTTCCAACTCTTTGTTATAACGTAAATTTAGGGCAAAAATTGACATGACCTCTACAGTAGTTTATAACGGCGACCTGAGAACCACCTGCACACACCTGAGAAGCGGCTCTGCTTTTGAAACTGATGCCCCGCTTGACAACAATGGAAAGGGCGAACGTTTCTCTCCCACCGACCTTATGTCCACCAGCCTTGCTACCTGTATGGTAACGGTAATGGGTATCAAAGCAAGGACGATGGGGTTTGACCTTAATGAGATCAAAGTGGATGTATTGAAAATAATGAAGGCCGACCCAAGGCGGGTAGGCGAAATAGAATTAACATTTCATATACCGGACACACTCAAGAACATTGATGAAAAAACAAAAGCCATCCTCAAACATACAGGCGATACCTGCCCGGTGATGAAAAGTATTCATCCCGATATCGAGGTCAGGGTGGACTGGGGAGCCTGGTCCTGACAAGGCGTATCACAAAAACGTTGCACATATTCTCATTTGTTTACCGGCTACAAGACATGCGGCAGTTCATTCATCTCTTTAGGCAATTGATACCTGTCTTCTTTTGATTACTGTATCATTCTTTTAAAATTTGCCTTTTATACCAGTCAACCGTGATGATATGAATGTATTGGTGATAGAACATGAGCAGCCGAAAGTGGAAAAGATAAAAGATCTGTTGTTCCAGATAGATGATTCGATCCGGATTGTCGGAGTGACCAATGATATGTTGTCGGCTGCTGAGTGGCTTAGCCGTAATAAGGTACCCGATATCATCCTTGCCAATAAACATATCCTGGAGAATGCAGACCTGAAAAATAAAAGGGATATTAAAGCACTCGTCACTTTCTCTACCAATACAGAAGAATATAAATTCCAGGCTTTCCGCTACAAGACCATCCGGCACATATTAAATGAAATGTCCATGACGGAAGACCGGCTGGTGGACCTGGATCAGTATCCTGATGAGATCATCAAACCGACAGCGCCCGGATCATTCAAGGAAAGATTTCTCGTCAAACAGGGGCAAAAACTTTTATCCATTCCTGTTGACCAGATCGCTTATTTCTTTTCACAGGAGCGTTTTATTTTCTTCAAGACCGTTGACAACCAGAAATTCCTTTTGGAGTACCGTATTGAGCAATTAGAGTCTCTTCTTTCACCCGACCGTTTTTTCAGGGTCAACCGCTCATTTATTATTTCGTTGCCTTCGGTAAAAGAGATACATGCCTATTTTGGTAACCGCCTCAAACTTTACCTTTCTCCTGCAGCTGACAAAGACGTGATTGTAAGCCGCAAAAGGGTCAGTGATTTTAAAGAATGGCTGGGGAAGTGAACAGTCAATGAGCAATAATCAACGTTCAAAATATTGATGGGTTTATAACTTTGATACCTATTTACCATTGACTACTCACAATTCATTGTTCATTCATGCAGTTTTATGGGCATTTCATGCAGCAATCCGTTTACTTCCTTCAATATTGCTTGCCTGGTGCAAATGTGAATAATACTTTAGGTAAGTAAACATCCAATACCAAGGTCATCCGGTCATCATCACCGATCGCTGATCCGCTATTTGAAAAACCAGGAAAAGCCAATATCCTTCACTGAGGCCAGACCTGTTTACAAATATGCTGGCAGGAAGTATTTTGACCGGTGACTTTTAACACCAAAAGTCACCCCATGCTGAAAACTGGTCTCATTTTACTCATCCTGTTTTTCTCCTTTCACTCTTTTTCCCAATGCCTCACCGCACTGCCCCCGCCTGATTGTAATGGAACTGAACCATTACTCACAGATGGCGAGACCATCAGTGGAGGTAGTACCAAATGGTATTATGGAGCAGCAACCACGATCAATACTCTTACATTGGATGGTGGCACTATGGTAGTTTGTGGAAACCTGACCATTGACAAATTCTATATGAATACAGGTGTCATCTTCATCCGCCAGGGTGGCCGTCTTGTTATCGGCTCGGGTATTGGAGCCGGCCTGCAATTCAAAGGAGGATGTGCTATTTATAATTATGGCACCTGCGAAATACAACGCAACCTGACACTGGAGAATAATGCATCAGCCGCCTCGCCAAACCGGGTGATCAATGCGCTGTCATCATCGGTATTTAAAATGTCTAACCAGTATTTCGTGATCAATAATGCACATTCATGGTTTGTCAATAACGGTTATGCAGAGTTTTGGGGTATTATCACCGACAACCAGTCATCGGCAGGTTCGATTTGTTCAGGCAACGGGAGTATTACCAAAATGGCTGTACTGATCAACAAGGTTGCAAATGCTTATAATGCACCCAATGGTAACGCCTGCGTGAATGTTTACCAGTTCTCTGAATTCTATGGTCAGCTTACTTCCAGCGCCACTTTGCTTGTTTGCCTGGGTAGCGGTCATACGTCCAATTCAGGATGCATCCCCTTCGGATGCACACCTAATAACTGGGGCGCTGCACAGGTCTTTACCAATTGCACGGGATGCGGCACTTTAACAGCCTTGCCGGTATGGTTCACATCCTGTACTGCTTCAGCAGGCAAAACAAGAACGGTCAACCTGCAATGGCAGATAAATGCAGAGGCCAGGGAAGGCCTTTTCAAAGTACTTCGGTCTGCAGACGGATTTACCTGGGAAGCTATTGACAGTCTGCCTGCGGGCATAACCAATTTCCTTGCATATAACTACACTGATAATTTACCCGTACCGGGAAATGCTTATTATATGATCCAATATACTAACCCCCTCAGAGGAATGATGACGAACAGCAAGATGATGAAAATATTTACGGATATCATTACCGGTTTCCATCTCTATCCTGTTCCTTTCGACAATAAATTCTTTATTAATTATGAACAAGGCGCCCATCCGGAAAAAATATTATTAACTGACCTTGCCGGAAGGGATATCCGCACAAAACATACGATCCGTGAAGGCTCACAATCGGTGGAGGTAATGGTTCTGGATAACATTCAGGCGGGACTTTATATCATTCACATGCAGACCAATAAAAATGTAGTGGCCAAAACGATCTTTAAACGCTAAAGGTTGAAATCACCGGGGTAATTGACCGGCAGGCAGGATGATGGTACAAAATGCCTGAGGATTCGGGTTGATTGCCCCGGCTTTAACTGTTTTGACGGAGTATCGCATTCCCAACTGAACATGACAGGCACTTCTTATAGCAACAGTAGTGTGTTTTCAGCTCGATCAGCGCCTGCGAATCAAAAGCATTCCCGCTATTGATACCTATCTTCTGAAAACCATTGGTAACGTAGTTCTTCTCTCCGGCTGTTGCTTCCAGCCATTGAAGAGCTTTATCCTTATAAACCTGTTCGGCCTGGTAGTTTCCATAAGCAAACAGAACTGGCACCACAGTATTTATTATAATATTATCGGCCATCATACTCCCCACGATCTTTTTCCTGAACGACGAAGCCTCATCAAAACGGTAATGATAGTGCCAGTAGTCATTGGCCGTCACATTGAACCATTCTTTAACATTCTTTACAGAGGACGCCTCTTTAATTTTGGAGAACAAATGCGCTGATCCATGAATGAGCATCGCCAGCTGAGCAAGACGAACTGTCGGAAAATTGCCAGGTCGCATTCGAAGAAAATGAAGTGGGGTGGCGATTGGGCGGATGTCGTGTTTACTTTGCTGGAACTTATATTCTTTTTGTAAAAGCCTGGGATAGTCTTCTTCAAATTCATCTTCCAATAAGCCTGCCTGACCTAATAACAGAGCTTCCAATTGATGTATCTGGTGTCTTTGTTTGGCAAGTATGTTTACCGGTATTGATCTTGCTATTGCTTCAAACGCATCTGCATTCACCTTCATTCCAAAATTGCGAGCCAGCAACCACCAGAAAGTTTCCTCCCAGTGATAATTGTTTTGCTGAAGACTTGTACCTACAATATTTGCTTTCCGTATCAGGCGTTCAGCCAGAAGCCTTTCCTTCCAGCTCTTCCAGGTGATGTCGCGTACGGTCTGTATGCTTTTTTCACAGGGAATAAAAGAGGATGTATTCATCAGTTCTTCATACCGTTGCAAAAGGATTTTTGACACCCTGTCTTTCAGTTCTATGACAGGAACAGCATTTTGCACTCCATCGTCTTCCCACACTGCATGAAGAATAACGTTACTATAATTCGGATCATGCTGATGATTATGTTTCTTCCAGTCAGAGGTCTTTATGTGCAGTTCTACTGTACCGGCCCACGTAGTAGTATCTATCTTAATTTTTGCATCGGAAAAATCAGGGCCCTGGTTGGTATTATACCGGCCCGGAAAGAGTACCTGGATCTTTTCGCCTGAAGTAGCAGTTAGTTCACTGTTATTGAAATACTGGAATTGCCAGATGAATTGCAGCAGCCGCTCATTCATAGCAAAGGGTTTAAGGTTTAATGTATGAGGATAAAGTTATTCTACTTAAAGAAAATCGCCAAGTCTTTGAAAGACCTCATTGAACAGGAACCCCAAACACCCGACATCAACCCTCAAATTTCTTTAATTCTTTTACTACTCTGCTCACCGGTAAACCCATCACATTATAAAAGTCGCCGTTGACGGATTTAATGCCGACAACTCCTATCCATTCCTGTATGGCATAAGCGCCGGCCTTATCATAAGGCTTGTACTTATCAACATAAAACTCGATCTGTTCAACTGACAAGTCGTGAAATTCCACTTCTGTAATATCAGCGAAAGAAACTTCCTTCTCTCCCTTTCTTATAACAACGCCGGTGATCACCTGGTGTTTCTCTCCTGATAAGGCAAGTAATATACTGACAGCTTCTTCCCTGTGTACAGGTTTGCCAATGATGGATTCACCCAGGACGACGATGGTATCTGCCGCCAGGACAATTTCATCATTATTTCTCTGTCGCTGCACTGCCAATGCCTTATTCCTCGCTATAAAAACAGCCACTTCGGCGGGGGATATCCCCGGGGGAAATCTTTCATCCGTTTCCTTTACCACCACTTCAAACGGAACTTCCGCCCATTCCAGTAATTGTTTGCGCCGCGGAGACTGTGAAGCAAGAACGATTGTATTCATAAATAGAAATAGAAAAATGTCATAGAGAGAATACCTGTAAGCATCACCAGTTTTATCCGGTTACTTAACAGGTGGTAATCTCCGCTGGATGACGCTTTGTATAGTTTTTTAAAGATAAGCCCCAATGGAATGATGATGAGTAAAACCGTGTAAGCAACCGGCCACCACCACTGGAACTGCAGGATATAGACCTGGATGATCAATAACATTACGACCAGCACGATCATCCAGACGGCAACATATACTTTCGTAGCATTGATGCCCCATACAACAGGCATGGTTCTGCAACCGTATTTCTCATCCCCTTTTATATCTTCCATGTCCTTGACCGCTTCCCGGATCAACGAAATGATAAAAGCAAAACCCGCATATAAAAATGCAAAACGGAAGAACTTGGGCTGGCTACTGCTGCCGGGAGCAAATGCATTATCAATGGTTACATTGGAAAAGAAAACGATGAGTATCGTCCAGGCCGTCAGTATAGAGATCACAATGTTCCCGACCAGGAGACCTTTTTTGAACCGTGTGGAATACAACCATAGCAAAGCCACACAACCGGTATTTGCAAGCACCAGGTACCACTTTTCCCGCAGGGGAACAGCTACTGCCGTCAGCAGAATACCTGTAGCGCTTAATATGAAATGCCAGGCAATGGCCCATCGCCGGCGAATGATTTTATCCACCACCATTTTTTGCGGTTTGTTCACTTCATCAATGTTGATATCGAAATAATCATTGATGATATAACCGGCTGCCGCAATAAACAGCGAGGCCATCACTAACAGAGCAAACCGGATAATGCCGCTTTGGGTCACTGCATCCCTGTACAGCGGAAAATAGATGCAGCATTGAAATAATAACTGGGTAAGTGCTATGAAAAAGAGATTGGGCAGGCGCACCAGACGGAAAAATGCTGCTATCAATCTCATGGCTAAAATTTGTGAAAGGTAAAAATAAATTGACAGAGCGGGAACAGCAAAATATCATGATCAGCGAGAAGCTACTTCCGGATGAAATTTCCAATGACCGTTCTCTCTCAAAACCTTTTCGATCACATCTCTTGCACACCCATAACCGCCGTTGTGAAGGGAAATGTACTTCACAGCTTCTCTTATCTCCGGTGCTGCATCGGCAGGACATGCAGATAATCCGATCACTGACATAGCGGGAAGATCAGGAAGATCGTCTCCCATAAACAATATCGCTTCTCTTTTTAATTTGTTTTTTACGATAAAATCTTCAATAAAAGCTTTTTTGTCAAGAACAGACATATGAATATCGGTGATGCCTAATTTGGTCAGGCGGTCAACAACAGGCGAAGGACTGCTTCCTGAAACAATGATCACACGATAGCCACATTTAACTGCGAGCTGCAATGCAAACCCATCCTTAATGTTCATTTTCCTTGCCTGCAGGCCATTCTCCAGCACCAGCACCGTACCATCCGTAAGCACCCCATCTACATCAAAGATGAAAGTGGTAATAGCCTTAAATAACTGAAGATTGTCCATATATTATACTGCGCCCATGCGATAATTGCTGATGTGCTGATCGAAGCTTGCATCATTGGCACATTGCCAGATTATTTGATCAACTGATTATTTCTGGTTATCTCTCCACTCATACACCCATGCGCTCTGTATCATCTCAAGATGCCCCTCATTACTTTCTTCACGTTTCCCTGCAAAACCGGGTATCTGCAAAACCCATTCCAGCAGATCTGTAAAACGGATACGATAGATCTTTCCTTCATTGAATTCGTCGCCGAAACGCTCATAGAGCTTCAATGCGATGTCCTCGTGATCGTTCCAGTGTATCGGGGGTTCAAAGTGGCTCATAAAAAAAAGAAGTCTGAAGTTTGATGCCGGAGGTCAGAATTCAGACTTCTTGCTTCTGACCTCTTACTTCGTATTATTCTCCTAAAAATTGTGTCTGATCAGGTATTGTTACTTCTATCTCTCCATCCCCTTCCAGCAATAGCGACTGGCAGCCTAATCTTGAATTCAAACGCGGATTGACGGCCCTATCAATAAAATCCTCCTCCCGGTCGCTGATCTCGTCTATATGATCCATGCCTTTTTCTACATACAGGTGACAGGTAGTGCAGGCACAAACGCCGCCGCAATTATGATGAAGCTCAATATCGTTCGTCAGCGCTATTTCCAGCAGGCTTTGTCCATCCTGTACGTTCGTCAAAGTGACAGGCGCCAGGTCCTTTTGTTCAAAATTGAATTTGATCGTGTACATCTGTTCTTTTTTCTGGTCAGGTGTGTCCTATTTTGCAATGGGCTGCAAAAGTATTGTAAAAACAACAAAAGCCATTTACTTGTTCGGGAAAGAATATCCCCGACTATAAAGCAGTATTCTGAATACTTTCGGTGATCAGCACATAAAGATTTTTCAGGTGAGGATGGCCTTTCAGCAGATCAAGGTGTTTCTGCAGGGTTTCCTTATCATGCCGGACTGCCGGCCCGGTCTGTGCCTGTTTAGGGGAAATATCCTTGATTCGTATCGCTGTTTCCTCTATCAGCGGGAATAATTGTTTGAAATCAAGCCCTTCCTTTTTGCAGTAATCTTCGGCCAGGTCATATAAATGATTAGTAAAATTGCTGACCATTACGGCTGCCACATGCAGTTTCAGCCGGGCATCATCGCCGGCCTCTGCCACTTTCTCTTCGGCAATGGAATGAGCCAGTTTCTCCAATGTCTTTTTGGTAATATCATCACTACCATCAAAAAAAACAGGAATATCCGGTAAAGTGGTCATCTCTTTTCTAAGACTTTGCAAAGGATAAAAAACACCATAATGAGCTGTTATATTCTTCAGGACATCTTTTGAAACGGAAGCGGCCGTATGTGCCACTACCTTTCCGGGCAATTTCAGTTCTGCAGCCAGTTCTTCAATAACATCATCAGGAACCGCGATAATATAAACATCGGCTGTTTTTGTGATCAGGCTGATATAGTTAGAAGATTCAGTGTCCCATTCATAGGCCAGCTTAGTCGCCACAGAAGCATTGCGGCTTACTACCTGAAGAATGTCATGACCAGCAGCTTTAAATTTTCTTCCAAGAACTGCGGCCACATTTCCGGAACCGATCATTACAATATTCATAGCCCCTCCTGCCTCCCAAAGGGATGGTTAATGCGTTCATTAATTATGTGTCAGAATCTACGATAGCCTATTTTTGTCAATTATGAAATTAAGCAAGCAACTTGCGTTAAGCTATATCCGGGCAAAATTCAAACTTCTTTCCGCCATATCCAAAAAGAAAGCAGCCGAACAGGCTTTTAAATTGTTTTGCACCCCGCCGACAAGAGATGTAAAAGAATTGCCCCCGGTTTTTAACAGTGGAGAGGAAGTCAGGTTCCGTTTTGACCAATACGATATTGTCGGATACAGGTGGAACAAAGGCGGCCACAGAAAAGTGCTGATCCTTCATGGGTTTGAGTCCACCGTAATCAATTTTGAAAGATATATTCAACCGTTGGCAGATAAAGGTTACGAGGTGATGGCCTTTGATGCTCCTGCGCATGGACGCAGCAGTGGCAGACAGGTTACTGCGATCATTTACAGGGATCTCATAAAGTATATCCATGAACATTACGGTCCTGTCTATTCTTATATGGGTCATTCCCTGGGAGGGTTTGCCTTAAGTTTGGCATTGGCAGAAATACCACATGATAGAAATTACAGGGCTGTTTACATTGCTCCTTCTTCAGAGACCAGCACCGCCATCACTAATTTTTTTAACCTGATCTCGCTTGACGGAAAAATAAGGGGGAGATTTGAAAACATTATTGAAACGATGAGCGGGCACCCGGTAGAATGGTTTACCATCAGACGGACAATGCCCGGGGTAAAAGCAGAAATACTATGGCTCCACGATGAAGATGATATGGTGACCCCGTTACATGATGCTTTAAAAATAAAGGCAGAAAACTATCCGAATATCCATTTCGTAATTACAAAGGGACTTGGTCATAGCAGGATATACCGTGATGCCGGTGTGGCAAAGAAAGTGATTGATTTCCTCTAGGCGTCCTTTTGTACCATGCTACAAAAACTTATCAGCTTTATTAATTCCTCCCGGATGATAACCATCTTTTTCCCGGTTATCCTTATTTTCATCATTGCAATGAAAGGATCATCCCGCAATAGCAAACCTTATACATACCTGGCCCTTGGTGACTCTTACACCATAGGTGAGCAGGTAGAAAGCAAAGATAACTTCCCAAACCAGGTAGTGGCGATACTGAATAAAAAGGGGGTTGACTTTTCAGATCCCATCATCGTTGCCCGAACAGGCTGGACAACCGACGAACTGGCAGATGCTATATCTAAAGCAGAACTCCAAACATCTTATGATTTTGTCACTTTACTAATAGGTGTCAATAACCAGTACCGGGGAAGAACGGTTGCCGGTTACATACAGGAATTAGAATCATTATTACAGAAAGCTATTCAGTTCGCCGGAAACGACACCACTCGTGTTATCGTTCTCTCTATACCTGACTGGGGTGTAACCCCTTTTGCCAATGACAGAAACAGGCAGCAGATCGCTAAAGAGATTGATACTTTTAATACTGCAAATAAACAGGTGTCAGAAAACTATAAAGTGCACTATCTGGATATCACCCCGGGCACAAGAGAAGCCGGGAAAGACACTTCATTACTGACGTCGGATGGGCTGCATCCATCTGCAAAGGAATATAGCCGCTGGGCTGAGCGGATAGCAACGATCATCGAAAATAAACTACCATTTTGAAAAATTCTTTTCCGTCTCTCAAACTACCCTCTGTTGTTGCCCGGAAACCCTTAGTGGATAAGCGTTTGGAGTGATATGTAATGTCCTTTGTTTTGCATCAGATCAATCTGTCGCAACCGGTTTCCCGGAAAAATTTATTATTCTTGTTTTATTTTGCACCCGCAAGACCGGTATCTATTGTATAATTAAGGAGTGAATATGGCGAAAAACCTATTGATAGTTGAAAGCCCTGCGAAAGCTAAGACCATTGAAAAAATACTTGGAAGCGACTTCCAGGTAAAGAGCTGTTTCGGGCATATCCGCGACCTGGAAAAAGCCGGTATGGGCATTGATATAGAAAAGAAATTCAAACCCCGCTATATCGTTCCCGCAGAAAAAGAAAAGGTCGTAAATGAATTAAAGAGGCTGGCAGAAAAAAGCAAAGAAGTATGGCTGGCAACGGATGAGGACCGTGAAGGGGAAGCCATCAGCTGGCATTTGTGCGAAGTGCTGGGTCTTGATCCTAAGAAAACAAAACGTATCGTTTTTCATGAGATCACCAAACCTGCTATTAAAGAAGCGGTCGAGAATCCACGCCTGTTAGACATGAATCTTGTCATGGCTCAACAGGCCCGCAGGATACTGGATCGCATTGTAGGATTTGAACTGAGTCCGGTACTCTGGCGCAAAATGAGCATGCGGAATAACCTGAGTGCGGGACGTGTACAGAGTGTGGCCGTGAGGCTGATCGCAGAACGGGAAAGAGAGATCAATGCCTTTGTTCCTGTCAGTACCTTTAAAATAGAAGCATTATTCACTGCTAAAGATATTTCAGGCAAGAATGTCACTTTTGCTGCCGAGGGGAAGAAACAATCATCGGCTGAAGATGCAGAAACTTTTCTGAAAAGCTGTGCCGGCGCTAGTTATAAAGTAGAAGATATACAGGTAAAACCGGGCAAACGATCCCCCGCTCCGCCATTTACGACATCTACTTTACAACAGGAAGCATCCCGAAAGCTTGGTTACGGAGTATCAAGGACCATGCTGATCGCTCAAAAGCTTTATGAGAACGGGTACATTACTTATATGCGTACCGATAGTGTGAACCTGAGCAATACAGCTCTTGGCGATATTACGGGTACTGTGAAAAGCATGTATGGGCAGGAGTACCACCAGTTCAGAAAGTACAAGAACAAGAACGAAAGTGCACAGGAAGCTCACGAAGCGATACGCCCGACCTATATGAGCAACACCACAGTTGATGATCCTGACTGGCAGCGCTTATACGAGTTGATATGGAAAAGAACAATGGCCTGTCAGATGTCTGATGCAGAATTGGAGAAAACCACTGCAAAAATTTCTATTTCAACAAATAAAGAAGAATTAACAGCATCCGGCGAGGTACTGAAATTTGACGGCTTTCTGAAAGTATATCTAGAAGATAAAGATGATGATGAACTGGAAGAAGAAGCGCAGGAAGGTATGTTACCACCGCTGGTTGCAGGCCAGTCATTACCACTGACGGTAATGAAAGCAACAGAAAGGTTCAGCCGCCCTCCCTCAAGATATACAGAAGCATCACTGGTAAAGAAATTGGAAGAGCTGGGTATTGGCCGCCCTTCTACTTATGCTCCTACTATTTCTACCATATTAAAGAGAGGATATGTAGAGAAAAGGGACAAGGAAGGTGTGATCAGGTACTATGCTGTTTATACACTTAAAGACGGGGCCGTATCCCATCAATTAGACAGTGAGACAACAGGCGCTGAAAAGTCAAAACTATTCCCTTCTGATCTTGGACTGGTCGTTACAGATTTTCTGAAACAATACTTTGATGACATTATGGATTATGGCTTTACTGCCAGGATCGAAGAAGAGTTTGATGAAGTGGCTGAAGGTAAAATGAAGTGGAATGATATGATCGATGATTTCTACAGCCCCTTCAAGAAAGATGTTGAAAAAACAATAGAAACGGCTGAACGGATCAAGGGTGAACGGATGCTGGGCGAAGATCCTGAAAGTGGAAAGCCTGTAGTAGCCAGAATGGGGCGTTATGGCGCCATGATACAGATCGGTGAGGCCAATGATGAGGAAAAGCCACGATTTGCCAAAATACCCACCGGCCAGAGCATTGAGACCATCACCTATGAAGAAGCGATGAAGTTGTTCGCAGCGCAGGGAACGATGGGACAGTATGAAGGAAAGGATGTATCAGTGAATGTGGGCCGTTTCGGGCCGTATGTCAAATGGGGGGATGAATTCATTTCTATTCCAAGAGGCACTGACCTTGCGCTGGTTGACGTAGAGAAGGCTATTCAATACATCAAAGAGAAACAAGTAGCCGATGCGCCTGTTGGTACGTATGACAGCAAACCGATCACCAAAGGCAAAGGTCGTTTTGGCCCCTATATCAAATGGGATGGCATGTTCATCAACGTACCGAGACGCTACAACTTTGACCACCTGACACAGGCCGAGATGAATGAGCTGATAGATGCCAAGATCAAAAAAGAAGCCAACCGATTCATACAGCGCTGGCCGGATGACAAGATATCTGTGGAAAATGCCCGGTGGGGCCCGATCATCAAGTTTGGAAAAAAGATCATCCGGATGCCCAAAAAGGCAGATGAAACAAAATACACGGCCGAAGATGCTGCCGCATTTACGTTGGAGCAGGTGAAACAGTTCATTGAAGCTGAAGTACCGGGTGCTTTTGCAAAAAAGGAAAAGAAGACGGCAGTGAAGAAAGAGAAGAAGCCTGTTGCGAAGAAGGCGGCTGCCAAAAAAAAGAAATAACTCTGTTTCTGAAAATAACAAAGCCCTGTCTACTATAAGACAGGGCTTTTCATTTATAGGGATAATATTATTGATGCAACTGAATCGTACCAATATCTGTTTCCTGTCCTCTGTGCAGTATCACACCCATGATGGTAGTATCCCGGTATCCATTGGCTGTGGCATTGATGAAGACAGTAGCCACACTATCTCTGATACCTCTTATTTTAAATCGTCCGTCATGATGATCAGGTATTGCTACCAGGGTATCTGTGGCTGTATAAGCCGCCACTACTGCTTCAGCCTGTTTGGGTAGTATTTTACCCTTAACACTTGCTGTTTGTGCCGGTACAAATATTTTAATACGTGGCTTCAGCACAAAGCGGTTATTACTGACCTTGACGATCGAGGCCCCTGCATCAAAATCCAGCCATAACTGAAGGTCATTGGGTGTGATCTCATAGATATCATGTCCCCTTACCTGTATGGTCCAAACCCGGTTATTATTCCATAAGGTAAGCGGGTAAGACACACTGTCTATCACGACCGAGTTATTGGTACCCAGTACCAGTTTGATCTTGTTGATCCGGCCTTCAATGGTCAGCCCTGATGCCAGCAAAGTATCGGCACCGTTGGAAAGGTCAAGCAGGTTATACACTCCGGGACGAATATCCAGCGTATCCCATATGGAACAGCGGTATTCATCATCATCGTAACAGTCATTATTATTGTTATCTCCCCTGCCCCGGCAGCTATCGGGTATGACCTGCACGATCACCTGCTGGATATCTACATTGACCGCATCGTAGTTAATGGGGTTATCCGAAAGCCTTATCCTGATACGCTGCTGTCCTTCGGGAATAGCAACGGACTCAGAACTTTCTTTTTTGCAGGAATTGATGAGAATAACAGACAGCGCAATTATGCCTAAAGCGAGGCCTACACGACGAACTTGTTTCATATCACTTGGTTTTTTAGTTCAATTAATTCAGGATGGAAGGATGCGGAGTTACTTTACTAACTAAAGCTATCCATAGGATGGCAGGTTGATAATTATTAAGCGCATAAAACAGACCAAACTGTATTTTGCAGGAAATAGTTATGCACATGGACAGGAAATATTGGGAAAAGATCGCCCCGGCCTATCATGAAGAGATATTTGATGTGCTTCATAATGACAAAAAAAGGATAATCAGGTCTGCAATCGGTAAGGTCGCCTCCCCGGAAAAGACCGTGATAGATGCCGGGTGTGCCATCGGCAAATGGTTGCCCGTGCTTTCCCCGGCTTTTAAAAAGGTGATCGCTGCTGATATTTCTGAAAAGAACCTGGCTATCGCCAAAAAGAAGTATCCTCATTTTTTAAATGTCGAATACCTGAGAGCAGATATGTCGGGCAACCGGGTTAAACTCCCTGTTGTTGATGTTGTAGTTTGCATCAACGCCATCCTCACTGATTCATTGAAGAAAAGAAATGTCTTCTTTCATAATCTATCGCTTTGTCTTAAAAAAGGCGGGCATCTTATCCTGGTTGTACCGTCAATGGAATCATGGATGCTCACAAGAATTATTCAGCACCGCTGGAATATTGACATGAAACTCTTTGCGGCGAGACTCACTGATAAGGAAGCAGCAAAAAGATATCATTATATACAGGAAGGGAATGCAGAGATCGATAATGTACCCACGAAACATTACCTCAGGGAAGAACTGGAGTTATTATTATATAAAGAAGGTTTTCTGATGGAAGATTGTCAAAAGATAGAATACTCCTGGCTCACCGAATTTGTAAAACCTCCGGAGTGGCTGAAGAAACCCGGCCCCTGGGACTGGATGATAATGGCAAAAAAGAAGTAACCATTCATTGTCGTTGTTATCAGGCTCCCGTGCAGAGTTGATCAGTATCATGGGGATATATTACCATCTGTGGAAAAGTTTGATTATTTTGTCTGACCACTGATCCTGTAACTTGCAAACTAATCGCCACCAATGGAAAACAATAAAGAGATATCCGCCTTGTTTGTGCTGATAGATGACCCTGATGAAGAAGTGTTTGATGCCGTATCGCAAAAAATTGTTGACTACGGCAAGCCTATCATCCCCAACCTGGAGCATCTTTGGGAAACAACACCAGACGAACAAACGCAACTCCGTATCGAACTGCTGATACACCGCCTGCATTACCGTGATCTTACCGAAGATTTTCGTCAATGGAATGTATCCGGCCATCACGACCTGATGCTCGGATCTTTGCTTACCAGCAAATTTTTATACCCCGATCTTTCCATTACCCCGGTAAAACAGGAGATCGAAAAGGTAAGGCGCAATATCTGGCTGGAGCTGAATAACTATCTCACTCCCCTTGAGCAGATCAATATTGTGACCAGCATCCTCTATAGTTATTATGGATTAAAGGGAAATGAAACGAATTATAAAGAGCCTAATGAATTCTTGCTCCATAAAACTATTGAGGCAAAAAGAGGTAACCAGATCAGCAATGGTATTTTATACCTGTTGCTTTGTGAATTGCTGGATATACCTGTGAGGGCGATCAGCATTCCGAAACAATTTGTGATCGCTTATTTCAAGCCTGGCTATTCAGAAGAGAACCTCCCAAATCCTTTTCACAAGATCGAATTTTTTATCGACCCGACAACAGGCCAGGTATTCACTCACCAGGATGTAGAAAATTATTTTAAAAGGATATCCGTTCCGCCGGTTGGAACCTATTTCAGGCCACAATCCAACAAAAAAGTGATCCGCCTGCTGCTGGAAGAATTTGGCAAATGTTTTACCTCAGACAAAGAGATGTATAAACAAAAAGAGTTGCTTGACCTGGCTATGTTGCTGGATTGAGTGTATAACCGGCTATAGGCTTAAACTCCATCCTTCCCGGTATTCTCTTTTTACAAACTGGTTAGCCTCATCAAAGTTGGTAACCTTCATATTCTTTGCATCCCACAATAGTTTTTTGCGGCCAAGATATTTATCATTCCATCCTGTTAATTTAGGGTTCTTCATCATCCAGCTCCTGATAGCCAGGTTACCCATTAATATACTTTCAGTGAAAGGGCCAGCGAACTCAAACGGTGAACTGGTCTCTCCTTTTCCGTAACCGGCAATACAGGCATTTACCCATTGGATATAATGCCCTTCTGGAACACGTTTCAAGGTTGGTTTGGGCATTGTCTTTTCCTTCATGAGTTTGGTGGGCAATAATCGTGGGTTGCCTCCATAACAATCCAGCAGTAGTTTTCCCTTTTTACCAATGAACAGAACACCTCCGTCCCAGTTACCGAATTCTTCTCCGGGTAACAATTCATCAGGTCTTGCCGGTAAAAGCCCCCCATCATACCATGATATCTTTATGTTGCCTTTACCATCCTTTCTTGGATAGTTCAGGTGAATGATAGAAGAAGGGGGACAGCTATCCACATAATTGCCTTCAGCCCACATATCCTTCCATACATTACTTACACTACACTCGGCAGAGTCGGGATAGTCGATCGGCAAAATCCGGTAGATCGGATCCATGATGTGGCAAGCCATATCTCCCAATGCACCTGTACCAAATGCCCACCAGCCACGCCAGTTGAAAGGAACATACGCCGGATTGAAATCAATTTGCTTCGCTGTTCCTAACCATAGATCCCAATCGAGCTCTTTCGGCACTTCATATTTTCCAGCAGGTGTCGGTATCCCCTGCGGCCATACAGGCCTGTTTGTCCAGGCATGTGCTTCATAAATATCACCGATCAGCCCTGCCATTACCATCTCTTTGGCTTTTCTTACTCCTTCGCCTGAACCACCCTGGTTGCCCATTTGTGTAACGACCTTGTATTTCTTTGCAGCCTGAGTTAATATTCTTGCTTCATAAATATCGTGTGTTAATGGCTTTTGGGTATAAACATGTTTGCCAAGCTGCATTGCTGCCAATGTTGCTACCGCATGGGTGTGATCGGGAGTGGAAACGGAACATGCATCAATGGTATTCTTTTCTTTGGCCAGCATTTCCCTGAAATCTTTATAATAGGCAGCTTTGGGGAAATTAGACCTGCTTTTTACAGTCTGCCTGTCATCCACATCGCATAAAGCAACAATATTTACATTAGGGCTTTTGGCAAATTCAGCAAGATCGCCTTCTCCTTTACCCCCGGCGCCTATACCGGCAATATTCAGCTTATCACTGGGAGCCACATAACCTCGTCCCAGTACATGGCGGGGAACTATAAAGAAACCTGCACCGGCCACAGCAGAATTGCGGATGAAACGGCGGCGTGAGTTATTGAAGAAATCCTGATCTTTCATGCGGCAAACTTTTGCAGGAAGATAAAAGGAACTGCTATAATCATCAAAAAAAATTACTGTTACTTTTGATATTAAATTTTTATTAATGAGCGGGCAAATAAGCTGGAACGATTTTGAAAAGATAGATATCCGTACCGGGACCATTATTGAGGTAAATGATTTTCCGAAAGCCCGCAAGCCTGCTTACCAGATGGTCATTGATTTCGGAGAGCTGGGTATTAAAAAATCGTCGGCACAGATCACAGTGCATTATACCAGGGAAGAATTGCTGAACCGGCAGGTAGTGGCCGTTGTCAACTTTCCCCCCAAACAAATTGCCACCTTTATCAGCGAATGCCTGGTGCTGGGAGTATATGATGAAAACAAAGACGTAATTTTATTGCAGCCCGGAAAGCCTGTTGCCAACGGGATGAAAATTGGCTGAAACATATACCACATATTACCACTCCCCTGTCGGCCTGCTGAAAATATCGGGCACCGAAGATTATATCAGTGAAGTAAGCTTTCACGATACTTCTCAAAAGAACCCTAATCATAAAAAACATATACCCCACCTGCTCATTCAATGCGTAGAACAGCTTATTCAGTATTTCAATGGCCAAAGGCGTGTATTTGAATTACCCATCAACCAGACAGGCACCCATTTTCAGCAAGAGGTATGGAATGAATTAGCTGCTATCCCGTTCGGGAAGACGATCAGTTATCTTCAGCTCGCAATAAAGACAGGAGATCCTAAGGCAACGAGGGCAGTAGCCAATGCGAACGGAAAGAACAACGTAGCCATCATTATTCCATGCCATCGGGTGATCGGCACCGATAAAACTTTAGTAGGCTATGGCGGCGGGCTTTGGAGAAAGAAGTGGCTGCTGGAACATGAGATGAAGGTAGCGCATGGGGTGCAGAAATTATTTTAAATAAAGCCGCTGCCTATATCAACTCGTCCTGTGTAAAAGCAAAGGGCAGCAGGTATCTTACCGTTTCTACCACATATATTTTTCCCTTCTGGCCTGAAAGAATGAGGCGAATAGGTTTTTCTGTTCTTGTTTCATACTCCAGTAATGCCTGGCGGCACATGCCACAAGGCGAAATAGGATGATCGCTGGGCACGTCTTTACTATCATAACTGATGGCCAGCGTATCAATACTGACACCCGGATATAATGTAGCGGCATTGCCCAGCAAAACCCTTTCTGCGCAAATGCCAACCGGGTAAGATGCATTTTCCTGGTTGGTGCCGGCCACTGTTTCCCCGTTATTCAATCTGGCAACTGCCCCCACGAAGAAGTTGGAATAAGGCGCATAGGCCTGTTTCGTGACGTTCTTT
>JAEUVK010000079.1 GCA_016787135.1 Chitinophagaceae bacterium
CCAGGCAAAGAAAAAAGAATGAAACATTATTTCTCGCCAGTCACTCACTCAACTGGTATAGTATCGGTTTCAACATGTGGGGCACAAACGTTGGGCCTTCATCTTTATTGGCGTTTGCAAGCATTGGTTATACGGCGGGCATCGTGGGAGGAAATTTTGAGTGGTATGCTTTTGTGTTTTTGTTGTTACTGGCAATGGTATTTGCGCCACGATACATTGCAAATAAGGTAACTACTATGCCGGAATTCATGGGCAAACGTTACGGGAAAAGCACACAGGATATTTTGGCCGGCTATGCACTGATAAAAATTCTGATCAGCTGGTTGAGTCTCGGTTTATTCAGCGGGGGAATTTTGGTGAGGCAGATTTTAGGAATACCCATGTGGCAATCCACTATTGTGCTGGTGGCTTTTTCGGGTCTGTTTACCTATATGGGCGGTTTAAAAGCAATTGCCAGGGTGAATGTGTTTCAAATGATCCTCCTGATCATCGTCTCCTTATCGCTTAGCTATATCGGGTTGCAGAAAATTGGCGGCTTTACTGCATTGGCTGATAAAACTCCCGGTCATTTCTGGAACTTAATACATCCTGCATCCGATCCCGGCTATCCGTGGCATGCTTTGTTGCTAGGTTATCCCGTATCAGCGGTTGCGTTTTTCTGTACTGATCAAAGTATGGTGCAAAGTGTATTAGGCGCAAAAAATTTGAAGCAGGGACAATTGGGTGTGAACTTTATCGGCTGGCTGAAAGTATTGGCATTACCCATGTTTATATTGCCCGGCATTTTATGTTTTGCTTTGTTCCCCGATCTTACTGATGATAAATTAGCCTACATGACCATGGTGACCAATCTATTTCCATCAGGATTAAACGGTTTGGTTATTTGTGTATTGATCGCTGTGTTGGTGGCAACTATCGGTTCATCGTTGAATGCATTGAGTACGGTTTTTACAAAAGATATTTATGTCAATAACATGAATCCGAACGCTACGGTTAAACAACAGATCAATGTTGGTCGTTACACTGTTATTGCAGGTTGTGTGCTGGCCGTGTTAATGGCCATTGCGTTTGATAATATACAAGGCAAAACGCTGTTCGATATTTTTCAATCGATACTTGGCTACTTGGCACCACCGTTAGCTGTAACATTTTTATTGAGTGTATTCTGGAAACGCACCACAAAGCTGGCGGTGAATGTAATTTTATCCGCTGGCTCTGCATTCAGTCTGTTAGTGGGTATGCTCAACTTGTGGATCTTACCACCCGATGCTGCAACAGGTGCCAACACATGGTGGCCACATTATTTCCTTATTTCATTTTACATCTTCGCTGTATTATTTGTTGCGGCGATCATCATTTCTTTAGTAGATAAAAACAAAGTAACTGCCGCCATCGAAACAGCGCCATTACCAAAAACCGATAAGCAGGTAAAGATCTTATTCGCTTTATTAGGACTTGTTATACTAACCCTCTACATCATTTTTAACGGACATTAATATGGAACATAAAAAAGGAAGTTTAAAAAGTACGATCGCCGTATCGCTGACAAATTACCTGGATGCTGGGGCGATTGTAGCAGGCGCAAGCGGGTTGACACTTTGGCAAAATTACCTTGGGCTTAACGAAGGGCATCTCGGTTGGCTGAATGCAATCAGCGCCAACGCCTTTGGGGCAGCTATCGGCGCCATTTTCGGTGGTTTTCTGGCCGATAAATACGGAAGAAAAACTATTTACACCTACAATATGCTTGTGTATATGCTGGGAATTGCCATCATCATGTTCACTGTTAATTTTCCCATGCTATTGACAGGTTTCTTGGTTACGGGTATATCAGTGGGAGTGGGTGTTCCTGCTTCCTGGACCTATATTTCCGAAAATTCAGAAGTGCGTAATCGTGGAAAGAATATGGGTATTTCACAGTTTGCCTGGGGAGTGGGCCCAATGATTATTTTAATTTTAGGAATGCTCCTTGCCCCCGGTAAAGCCGATGCTTCAGCCGGTGTTTTATTTGGGTATGTGCAAAAAATCGCTGCATTCTTTATTGGTAACGATGCAAGCGTTGAAGCAATCAATGTATTCAGCAGCCGTATTATTTTCGGGTCTTTGTTTGTTGTGGCGTTTATCGCATGGACTTTGCAACGGAAACTCAATGAATCGAAAGACTGGGAAGAAGTAAAAAAAATGCAAATCAAAGAAAAACAACCGGGTGTTTTCGCATCGTTTGGCACCCTTTTTACCAACAAAGTAAATATCCGAACCATGCTTTTCCTGGCTGGCATTTACATTAGCTGGAATATGGTGGCATCGGTGATGGGTTTTTTTCAGCAACATATTTATGAAACCGCAGGCGGTCTTTCCAACGGGGAGGCCAATATGATTACGGCAGTACAATGGATCGTAATTATTGCAGTAACCTATTTTGGCTTTGCCATGCTGATTGATAAAGTCAATCAGCGCTGGCTTTATGTTTTCGGTACATCAATAGGGATAGTGGCCTGGTGTATTCTTATTTTTATAGGGATAAAAAATCATTTTGCCCTATGGACTTTCACCATGCTTTGGGGCATACATGCTGGAATAAGCGTACAGGCATTTTATGCGCTTTGGGCTTCGGAACTTTTTCCTGCCAAATACCGGGCAGCTGCCCAGGGTATTATGTTCTTTGCGGTTAGAAGCATCGCAGCGGTATGGGGATTGGGTTTTGTAAATATTTATGGCGAAAAGGGAGAAGGGTTTTACACTGCAGCCAATATTATGATCGGGCTGCTAATTTTTGCACTGATCGTAGGAACAATCTGGACACCAAAAACCCAGGGCAAATCATTACAACAAATAACTAAAGAAAGATACGGGGATGATATTTAGGTTATTAAGGCTGTGCCTGAGTAACGCAAGCACGTAACACGAAGTAAATAACAGCGAAGCAATTAACGGGAAGCAATGAACAACTCTTTTTTATCAAATACTTCTTCTGCTCCAACATGGATATGGTATCCCGGCGATTTTGAAATTGTACTGTCCAATAAAGTGCAAAACCGTCGGACAGAACGAGGTACGTTTTTTCCTGTGTTCTGGAAAATTGACGCCCATTATGTACTCATAGATTTTCATAAAGTGTTTGATGTGCCTGCACCCGAGGCAGTTGATATTTATGTAGAAGGTGAATACAATGTAAAGCTCGATGGAAAAGCATTTGAAGGAAGCCCGAAGCAAATTATTGTGCCAGCAGGTAAACACAAGATCAACATTAAAGTATTTAACCAGGCTAATGTGCCTGCTATCTATGTAAAAGGAAAAACAATAGTATCGGATGCAAGCTGGCTGGTGACTTTTGAAGACAAAGAGTGGATTGATGAAACAGGCAAAGCATCGGACATTTCTGCAACAAAATGGCTCAATGCAGGAAGCTGGAATTTTAATTCCCCAACGCAATTGCCTTCGCAATTTATGTTGCCCACAAAAAAGCAATCAGCAGTATCAACAGTAAAAGGAAAGAACTCCATGCTGGTTGATTTTGGTAAGGAAACATTTGGTTTTATTCAACTGCATGGCCTGAGTGGAAAGGGGAAATTATCGGTTTATTATGGCGAATCAGAAGAAGAAGCATTATCTACAGAGCATTGCGAAACGCTGGATAGGGTGGATGTAAACAACCCTGCCAAGAAAGATGAGATCATGAAGCTGTCGAAAGCCTATCGTTATGTGAACGTGGAATACGATGCTGGCGTGGAACTCGATTCTGTTTCTATGCTGTACGAATATGCTGATGTAAATGAACGTGGCAGCTTTACCTGTAACGATGAAGAGATTGATCAGATTTATGATGTGGCGAAATATACTTTTGAATTAAACACAAGAGAATTTTTTATTGATGGTATCAAGCGTGACCGTTGGATTTGGAGCGGAGATGCGTATCAAAGTTATTTGATGAACTACTATCTGTACTTTGATAACGAAACAGTAAAACGTACAACGTATGCATTGCGGGGTAAAGATCCTGTAACAGGTCACATCAACACCATCATGGATTATACGTTCTTCTGGTTCCTTGGCATTTATGATTATTATCTCTATACAGGTGATAAGAATTTTATTGCACAGAACTACGATCGTATGAAAACACTAATGGATTATGTTTTGACAAGAAGAAATAAAGATGGCTTAATGGAATGGATGACCGGCGATTGGATCTTTATTGATTGGGCTGAAGGTCTCAGCAAAAAAGGCGAAGTGAGTTTTGAACAATTGCTGCTGGCAAGAAGTTTGGAAACCATGGCTATTTGCGCCAATATGGTGGACGATGGTAATGGCGCTGCTAGTTATAGCAAGCAGGCTGCCGATATGAAGCAGAAATTATTTTCCATTTACTGGAACGATCAGAAACAAGCATTGGTGCATAGCCGTGTAGAAGGAAAGCAAACTGACAATGTCACTCGCTATGCCAATATGTTCGGCATCTTCTTCGATTATTTTAATGAACAACAAAAACAAGCAGTAAAACTGTCGGTGTTGCTCAACAACAATATTCAGAAGATCACTACTCCTTATATGCGTTTCTATGAACTGGAAGCTTTGTGTGCAATGGGCGAACAGAATTATGTGTTGAAAGAAATGAAAGATTACTGGGGCGGTATGCTGAAACTGGGTGCGACTTCTTTCTGGGAGGAATACAATCCATCTAAAAAAGGTGTTGAGCATTATGCGATGTACGGAAGGGAGTTTGGCAAAAGTTTGTGTCATGCATGGGGGGCCAGTCCGATCTACCTGATGGGTAAATATTATCTCGGTGTAAAGCCCACCTCTGCTGGCTATGCCACGTATGAAGTGGTGCCGAACCTTGGCGGACTGCAATGGATGCAGGGTAAAGTACCAACACCGG
>JAEUVK010000082.1 GCA_016787135.1 Chitinophagaceae bacterium
CCGGGCGCCGCCTTCCACCAATACACTCTGGAGTTTTAACTGGTACAAAGCATTGACGACCTGGTGCACCAAACTCACATCCTCCGTTACCTGGTAGTATATCAGGTCGCCTTGTTCTTCATGTTTAACAGTATTAAAAACGATGGTCTTTGCCTTTCTGTCAAACACATGAAGAAAGGACGGCAGGCGCAGTGACATATCCACGACAAGTCTCACTGGTGAATGTCCCGGCCATAACCGTGTCGTCAGTTCCGGGTCATCGTGAAGTGCTGTATTTGTCCCCACCATTATAGAGGCCTCTTCACTCCGCCATTTATGCACCAGCCGGTTGGTATATTCATTACTGATCAGCAATCGGGCCTCCCCAAACCCCTCCGAGGGAGGGGCTTTAGAGTCTTCAATTTTGAAAGACTCCTTCAAATATTCGGAGGCTATAATCCCCCTTTTGGGGGGTGGGGGGGCCATAAATCCATCTGCCGTTTGCGCCCATTTCAAAATGATATAAGGCCGGTGCGCTGTATGGAAAGTAAAGAACCGCTTATTCAGTTCCCTGCATTCTTTTTCTAAAACGCCTGTTTCCACTTCAACTCCTGCTGCTTTCAGCTTTTCTATACCCTTTCCGTTCACCTCTTTAAAAGGATCCCGGCACCCGATCACCGCCCTGGGTATCTTATATTGAATGATAAGGTCCGCACAGGGTGGCGTTTTGCCAAAATGTGCACAGGGCTCCAGCGAAACATATAAAGTGGAATAAGCGATGAGGTTTTCAAAACCATTTTGCACCGCCTGTTTGATACAATTCACCTCGGCATGTGCCTGCCCGTATTTTTCATGATATCCTTCTCCTATGATGCGCCCCTCATGTACTAACACAGCTCCCACCAGCGGGTTCGGCGCCACGTTCCCTGCTCCCATTTCCGCCAGTTGCAGGCAGCGATTCATGTATTGTTCATGGATAGTCAATAGTGGATAATGATGGCTGCAAATATACTTGATCGCCAATTCACCACTCACTACACTACTCACCATTCACAACTCCCCGCTTAATCGTAAGTTTGCCGTTATGACCATATTACAGGCTGGTATCCGGGTGACCAATGAATTAAAACGCATTTACGAAGAAGGAGAAGCGTCTGCCATCAGTGACTGGATAGTTGAATATCTCACCGGCATTAAAAGAACAGACCGGTTGTTTCATAGGGAAAAGTCACTCAGCCATGAACAAGAGGCCCGGTTAGAAGAGATCATGCAACGGTTAATGGCCCATGAACCCATACAATATGTATTGAACGAAGCCTGGTTTTGTGGCCTGAAATTCTATGTTGACAAAAATGTACTGATCCCCCGGCCTGAAACCGAAGAACTGGTGGAATGGGTGATCGCTAATTGTAAATTCCCGGTTGACAAACTCTCTATCCTCGATGTCGGCAGCGGCTGCGGCTGTATCCCTATAGCTTTGAAAAGAAAATTACGTAAAGCGGAAGTGTGGAGTTGTGATATCAGCACAGGCGCATTAGCGGTTGCCCGGAAGAATGCTGCAGTCCTTGGTGTTGATGTGAACTTCATGCTGCTTGATTTCTTAGACAAGTCAAAAAGAGATCAGCTTCTTGCTTTTGATATTATCATCAGCAATCCTCCTTATGTGCCTGAAAAGGACAAGTCGCAAATGCTTCCCAACGTACTTGATTACGAACCGCATACCGCTCTATTTGTTCCCGACAACGATTCGCTGATCTTTTACAAAGCCATCGCAGAATTTGGCAAACGCCATCTCAATGAAAACGGAACAATTTATGCAGAAGTACATGAAGAACTGGGAGAAGCGGTATCCGGGCTCTTTCTTTCAAACGGATACAAAACAGAGTTGAAAAAAGATATGCAAGGGAAAGTAAGGATGTTGAAAGCCCGGAAAGCCTAAAGTCATTTCACAGTAGCCACTACCTTAGCCCCCGATTTCTTCGACAAACGCATGATACGAAACACCTCACCATAATAAGATGCAGTGTCGGCATTGATCACGACAGTAGGGGTATCCAGCGGGGTTTTCCGGTATTTTTCTATTTCGCGAAGTAAAAGAGTATCTATCTGTACATGATCTATTTTAGTTGACCCGATATAGTAGTTCTGTTCTTTATCAATCGACACCATGATATTTTGCTTGGCCTTGGTATCCTTGGTACCTCTCGGCAAACCAACCTTCACCACATTCGGATTAGCCAATGTTGCCACGATCAGAAAGAACATGAGCAGTATAAACAGGATATCGTTCAGCGAATCTGTAAATACTTCCGAGGCTTCGTTATGTTTTTTCCTGAATTTCATCAGCGATCGATTAGTTTTTTGCTAAATGGCATAAATATAAATATTGCGTTGCCGTTTAACGGGTAGGTTCCTGTAATACATCTAAGAAATCGGACGAAGCTGCTTCCATTTTATTAGCGGTCTTATCAATTTGCGTATTCAGATAGCTGTAAGCGAGGTAAGCGCCAAGACCTATCACCAGCCCGGTGATAGAAGTGATGAGTTTTGTATAAATACCTCCTGCGATCGTCCCCACTTCAAACTCATTGGAATTATTGATCCGGGAGAATAACTGCATTAACCCAACCAGTGTACCGACAAAACCGAAGATCGGCGCTGCTTTTGACACTACGGAAAGAATGCCGAGGTTCTTTTCTAATTTATACATCTCAAGCTGACCTACATTATCCATACTTTTCTCAATGCTGTCTATTGGCTTGCCGATGCGTTGTATGCCCTTGTCAATGATACGGGCCACAGGATTATTGGTGTTTTTGGCAAAACTCCTCGCAGCGGTCACATTACCGCTGACAATATGGTCGCGGATAATGTTCATGAAGTTGCTATCTATTTTCGAAGCATTCCTGATAGCAATGGATCTTTCCGCAAACACATAAACCGCCAGCAGCAGCATGATGCCCAGCGGGATCATGATCCAGCCGCCCATGACCAATAATTCAAAAAAACTGAGATGACCATCGCCGTTTGTATCACCGGCGGCTTGTTTGGTAACTTGTTGCAGCGTATCAACGATCTGTAAAAGGTCAAACATAGAGTATTCTTCTTTAGGTGCGTAAATGTAAGGTATGGTGTTTAATTGGTCCCGTGATTATTATCAACAAACCTGAATAACACGACATTGAACGAAAAAAATAATGCCACGTTGTATGTGGCATGTAAGTTTTGGAGTTCTTTAACAAGGCGGTGGTGTTAATTAGTTGGCGGGTTAATTATTTCGCAAAACAAGGGACTTTGCCTGATCAACTAATTAAAATACCAGGTCAACTCTTCAAAGTCCCGGCTTGCTTGATCATCAGTGCCTGTATCTGCTTCATCGTACCCTCCATTCCATCAGGGCTGCCATCCAAAAAGATCACATTCCCCTTTCCATACTCTGCAAAATTCTTGATCGCCTCTGTCCACATACTGAAAAGAATGACATTGGTATCAAGATTGGCCTGCTTCATTTGCTCGGCCGCTTCCGTCATCCCCGCTGCCACTTCTTTGCGGAACAGGGCCACACCCTGACCCCGCAGCCTGGCAGCTTCTTTCTCTGCTTCTGCTGATATCTTGATCGCATTACCATCTGCTTCCGCAGCTTTGGTCTTGGTAATCAGCAATGCCTGCCCTTCGTTTTCTGCAGCCGCTTTCAGGTTATTACTCGCCACAACTTTGCTCATCGAATCAAGGATTACTTTGTCGAAAGTGATATCATTGATCTGCAGGTCCTGCAGGTGATAGCCCCAGTTTTCCAGCGAATGATCCACTTGTTCTTTTACGTACTCTACGATCTCTTTGCGGAGACCAAGTACCTCTGCCTGTTTTTTGGTAGCCACAAAAGAGCGGATATTCCCTTCGATAGTTCTGATGAGTGCCTGCATCAGGTCGCGGTCAGCAATGAATTTAAACGCAACTTTCTTGATCGTTTCCTCTTGCTCATTCTGCACAGAATAGAGCAGCATACTTTTAAAATAAACATTGGCCTGATCCTGTGTCACCGCCTGAAACTCCAGCTCCACCGAACGGTTTTGTATAGACACCCTCTTTGATACGCTTTCCAGTATCGGTATTTTCATATTCAGGCCGGGTCGGACAATGCGGCGGTATTTACCAAACATCGTAATAACGCCTATGTATCCCTGATTAATGGTAAAGAAAGAACCAAATAAAATGATCAATGCGACAAGCACGAACCAGTAAGACTGAAATAACTGACCAATGTCCATAAAAGAATGTTTTGCTGAATTGAGAAAATATTTATTTGCACCCTGCATTGCTGCTAGTATCGTTCTTTGTATCACTCATGCTGACGGGATCGGATACTCGTCAGAGTTGTCGGATCCCCAGTTGCTCAGTGATTTCCGCAAATCGTAATGCGGGAATAAAGTTATGATAACACAAAGTGAAACAGAAATGATTTTATTCGTTCGCATACACAAACAGTTCCACACGACGGTTCCGCTGCCGGCCTGCTGCAGTAGTATTGGCAGCTACAGGTCTTTTATCAGCCCATCCCCGGATAATTATGGCCAGTTTTGATAAACCCGGCTCTTGTTTAATAACATCCCTGACCGACCTGGCCCTCTCCTCAGATAACTTCTCATTGGTAGAAAGAGTTCCTGTGTTATCAGTATGTCCTTCCACCACAATAGAATCTATCATTTTCCCTGCCAGTTTACCAAAAAAGTCATCCAGCACTTTAAAACTGCCTTTTTGCAACTCGGCCCTGCCGCTGGCAAACAACATATCAGGCAGCACCAATGTATCTATGATCAGCATTCTTGTCGAAGGGATCACCACTGCCGGAGGGTTATCATTATTCTGCCTTATTTTCTGACGTAAGAACTCATGCCTTTCATCCTGCTCATAGATACTCTCCTTATTGCCCTGTGCTTCTTTGCATAATTGTTCGTGAACGTCCTGCGGCGTCAGGGAAATATCATCAATGAAGACAAAAAAATGGCCCCCTGCAGCATTGGGCTTTTCTCCTTTTATATCCCTCCGGCAAAAACTGGCAATGGTCATAAATGATTCATCGCCTGTTGCCACATAATCCATAGAAACCTTTTGCCAGTTGCTATCAGCAGCAAATGACCCGTTCGCCGGCCGGATGAACATTGTTGGAATAAGATTCTGCAATTTCTTTTTGCTGAATAAAAAATCATAAGGACTAAAGATCACTCCCATGCTATCCAGGACAGAATAAGGTGACCGGATATAAAACTCCAATCTGTAATGATGGTCTTTACGCAGTCCGCACAACATACGTGTCCGGTAAAATGTCCGCTGGAAATTCTTTGTGGTGTGGCCGACTTCAATAGCAAGATAACGTTTGCCGCAGTAAGCGCTGCCGGGATCGTTTATATAAGTGCTGAAGCCGTCTTTATTAGTTACCCATGCTTCCGGGGAACAGTTCACTTTATACTCAGTGCAAATGTTCTCCTCTTCAAAATCTCCGTTCGCCAATAAATTCTGGGAAAACACCTCTACCGGCAGAAGAAGAAAATATACAACCGGGAGGTATCTCATTGTCAAAATTTCAAATTGTCGTATTGTCGCATCAGCTTTTTTCTGCCCATATCTGCACCAAATGTACCATTGTTTCCACTGCTTTATTCATATCCTGTACGCTGATGAATTCCAGTTTTGAATGAATGGCCTGTTCACCGGCGAATAAATTAGGACAAGGCAACCCCATAAACGATAAGCGGCTGCCATCTGTACCACCACGAATACTTTCCATTTTCAATTCCAGCCCTGCTCTGCCGATAGCTTCCTTTGCGTATTCCACTACCTGCGGGTGCAGATCAAGTATCTCTTTCATATTGCGGTATTGCTCCGTTACATGAAATTCAAAATTCACTTTCGGAAATATGCGTACCGTTTCCGCGATCATAGTACGCAAAAAATCTTCTTTCTTCTTTAGCCCCTGTGTTTCAAAATCACGGATGATAAAATCGATCGTGCATTTCTCCGCCACTCCTTCTATCCTTACCGGGTGAATAAACCCTCTCCTGCCTTCCGTTGACTCCGGTGAAAGACGATCTTTTGGCAATGCATCTAAAATATGCCCTGCAATTTTCATGGCATTGATCATCTTACCCTTTGCATAGCCCGGATGAGCAATGACGCCATGTATCACTACCTGTACCCCATCAGCACTGAAAGTTTCATCTTCCAGGGAACCTGCATCACCACCATCCAATGTATAGCCAAAATCGGCTCCCAGTTTTTGCAGGTCAACCTTTATAGTCCCTTTACCTACTTCCTCATCCGGCGTAAACAATATCTTTACCGTTCCGTGCTTCACTTCTTTATTTGCCATTAAGAAATGGGCCAGGTCCATGATCTCTGCTACACCCGCCTTATCATCTGATCCAAGCAAAGTAGTTCCCGATGCAGTAATGATATCGTGCCCTATCAGCTTTTGGAGGTAGGGGTACTCACTCATTTTTAATACCTGCGTCGTGTCATCCGGCAATACAATATCCTGCCCCTGGTAATTAGTATGAATAATAGGTTTCACCCCGGCACCACTGCAATCCGGTGCTGTGTCCACATGTGCGCAAAAGCAAATGACCGGAACTTTTTTATCAATATTGGAAGGAATAGTAGCATAAACATACCCATGCTCATCCATGTGCGCATCGGCGATTCCCATATTCTTCAATTCTTCAGCCAGTAGTTTGCTGAGGTCCTTTTGCCTGGCTGTCGTTGGCTGAGAAGAAGAAAGAGGATCACTTTGCGTATCGATCTGCACATATTTTACAAACCGCCCGGCGGCTGTAAAGGTGTAATTTTCAAACATACTCACTTATTTGGGGCGTCGAATATACAACATAATGCACAGCGGTGCAATGATAGGGCTTGCAAAAAACAGGGAATGTTCCTACCTTTTCCATTGAACCAAAACCAACTTAACATGAAAAAATGGGTAATTGGCTCCATTGTCGGAGCGATTCTTGTCTTTGTATGGCAATTTCTTTCCTGGACTATGCTTGGCATTCATGATGCAGAAGCCAAATACACACCGGCACAGGACAGCATTATGAGTTATCTTTCTTCCGTCATTAAAGAAGATGGCATGTATATGCTGCCAACAGTACCTCCCGGCTCATCTATGGATGCTGGAGAAGCATTAGGGGAAAAAATGAACGGAAAACCCTGGGCCACGGTAATGTATAAAACTGCTTACGAGCATAGCATGACCAAACCTATGATCCGTGGTTTCCTGATCGACATTTTCCTTGTATTCTCCCTGATTTATATTCTTACCCGCGGCGGTACACCTAAATCGATTCGGGTAGTTGCAGGTTCAGTTGCAACAGGATTATTTTGCTTTTTGCTGGGACCTTACACAGCTCATAACTGGTTCCAGGTTCCGATGGAAGCGATCACTGGCCATTTGATCGATGCATTGGTCGCATGGGGACTGGTAGGTATATGGCTGGGATGGTGGTTAAACAGGAAATAGAAGTAATTACAACAGACAAATCATAAAATTAAAAAGTTCATAGTTTACTCTATGAACTTTTTGTTTATTGCCTGTTGTAATTGGGTCACGGCATAATAATGAGCGGCTTACTGTCAATAGAGACCAGTTCAAGGTCAAAGATCAGGTCTTGCCCGGCCAGGGGATGATTAGCATCGAGCATTACAACTTCTTCCTTTATTTCCGTTATCACTACCTGGAATTGTTGTCCCTGCCCATCACTCATTCCTAGTGGCATACCCACTTCTATTTCCATGTCTTTCGGAAAACGCTCCTTGGGCATTTCAATCACCATATCAGGATTTCTTGGCCCATATGCTTCAATGAAAGGGATATTGATGGTTTTCTTTTCTCCCGGTTCCATACCCGTCACACCATCATCAAACCCTTTGATCACCATACCGCTTCCTACCTCAAATTCCAACGGCTCACGGCCTTCTGATTTATCAAATGTTTCTCCACTGGTCAGGCGTCCGTGATAATGTACTTTCACTGTGTCACCTTTTTTAACTTGTTGCATCTTTTATTGTTTTATTTAAAATGGCTGCATGCAGGATGCAACTTTTGTGCAAGGTAGCCGAAAATGATGAACGGGAAACCGGGTGCTTTCAAATATGGAATAATTGTGGAAATTTGTCTGCAATCAGGTAAAACTTACATAATGAAATTACTGGTGTCAGCACTTTTTCTTCTGATAACAAGCATAGCATCTTTTGCCCAGAATAGTCCGGCTGTTGCTTCCGGCCAGTCCCGGATACTGGCTGCTGCCGAAAGAGTGAATGTATATCTGCCGCTGATCAAAGGAAGAAAAGTGGGAATATTTGCCAATCAGACCTCGATGGTAGGCAATATTCATTTGGTAGATACACTCCGCAAACTTGGCGTTGATATCCGGGTAATATTCGGACCCGAGCATGGTTTCCGTGGTACCGCAGATGCCGGTGAAAAAGTAGGCAACTACATTGATGAAAAAACAGGCATTCCGGTTGTGTCCTTATATGGAAATAAAAGAAGGCCTTCTTCCGAAGATGTAAAAGATGCGGATATACTGATCTTTGATATACAGGATGTGGGAGTCCGCTTTTATACATTCATCTCCTCCCTTGAAGAATTCATGGAAGCAGCATTTGAAATGGGGAAGCCTTTGATGATACTTGACCGGCCGAACCCGAACGGGTTTTATGTAGATGGCCCTGTACTGGATAAAAAATACAGATCTTTCGTTGGTATGCAACCTGTACCCATTGTATATGGGATGACGATCGCAGAATATGCATTCATGATCGCAGGTGAAAAATGGCTGAGTGAAAAAGCCAATGCCCGGTATGATTATTATAAGAACCACGCACAGAATTCTGCCGACACCCCTTTTCATTTCCAGGTGATCAAATGCGGCAACTATACCCATAAAAGCAAATACGTTCTGCCGGTGAGACCATCTCCCAATCTTCCGGGTATCCAGTCTATATACCTCTACCCATCTACCTGTTTCTTTGAAGGAACCGTATTGAGCGAAGGAAGGGGAACTAACAAACAGTTCCAGGTGTTTGGCCATCCTTCTTTACCAAAGAATCTTTACTCTTTCACTCCTGCCCCCAATGAAGGGGCGAAAAGTTCAAAACTGTATGGGCAGTTGTGTTATGGCTGGGATCTGTCCGGAACGCCTGAAGAAGTATTGGATAAAGTAAATAATAAAGTACAACTCCAATGGCTGATACAGGCTTATAAACTGTTTCCTCAAAAGGACAGTTTCTTCATTCTGCCAAAATCAGGAAAAACAGAAGAATCCTTTTTCAATAAGCTGGCGGGCAACAATGACCTGTGGCAACAAATAAGGTCTGGCAAAGGCGAAGAGGAAATAAGAAAAAGCTGGGAGCCACAGCTGAGTGAATTCAAAGCGATACGGAAAAAATATCTTCTCTACGAAGACTTTGAGTGATCATTTTGCAGCAGGCGATCTTTCTATCCTGATAGTATCAAATTCAGCCGGCTTTACAGCAGCATAACCAACAATGAGTATTTTCCTGCCCGTGTCAATATCCGTTGCGGTCATGGATTGCTGCCCGATATTAATATAATATGCTTCGTGCCGGTCAACTCCTTTAAGCCTGCCGTCCCTGAAAAAAGTATATAACAAATTGTTTGCCTCACTCCGGATGTTTGACCAGGTAGCCTCTGTATTAGGCTGACCAGCATAATTGTCCATGATCTTGTCAAGACCTGTTTGTATCTGCCGGCCGGTTGAAAGAGATGTAACACCGGCCTTTACCGGCAGCTGCTTATTTATCTTTAATGTCTGCAATCGCTTCACTGTATCCCTGATTACCCGTACATTTCCGTTTTGTGCAGACAAGGCATGTGCCCCAAAAAATATCGCCCAGTAAAACAAAAACACTTTCATATTCTTATACAGCCTGTTATTAGTTATCCAGTGAAATGAGTTTATGAAAAAAAGCAAGTTTTACCAACTCTGCAGTATTCTTTGCTTCCAGCTTTGCCAGGAGGTTCTTCCGGTGTGTATCTACGGTACTGGCGCTGACAAAAATTTTTTCAGCAATCTCATTATTCGTCATCCCTTCGGCAATCAGCTCCAGCACTTCCTTTTCCCGGCGGGTAAGTACAGGCACTTCGCCCTGGTTATTTTTCCGCAATGACTGGGCAGCTTCATCACTTAAATACACCTTCCCTTTCATGATCATTTCAATTCCTTCCATCAATTCTTCCTGTGTGGCGTTTTTCAAGAGATACCCCGAAGCCCCGTTATCCATCATTTTCTGAATAAAACTTTGCTGATTGAATGTGCTGAGCCCGATGATAAATACAGAAGGGTACTTCTCTTTTACTTCCTTGCATAAGTCAATTCCGCTTTTATCAGGCATACTGATGTCCATCAGTATCACATCCGGCAGTTGTTGTTTCAGGAAAGCCAGGCATGAATTTGCATTCATGGCATGGCCGATCCATTCGATACTCTTTTCATTCTGCAATAATGAACGAATACCCTCCACCACCATATAGTGGTCATCTACTATAAAAACTTTGGTCCGCATTTATACATTTAACTCAATTAACACAGACGTTCCTTTTCCGGCCTGTGAATTTACATCCAATTTACCTTTCAGAAATTCTACCCGGTTTTGAATGTTACTCCAGCCTATCCCTTTTGTTTTGTCCAGTATAGCCGTGTCAAAACCTTTGCCATCATCCTCCACAGTTACCGACAGCAAGCCATCCGTTTTACTTATCTGCACTATTGCATTTGTTGCAGCCGCATGTTTCATTGTATTGTTCAAAAGCTCCTGTACGATCCGGTAAATGGTGATAGCGGTTGTTTGTTCTATCACTGCATCCTCCAGCCCGATAGACTGGTAATTAACTTTCAACGCACCGCTTTGGTTGATATCATTACAAAAGTCTTTCAGCGCTGTATCCAGGCCAAACTTTACCAACGCTTCCGGCATCATATTATGAGCCACCCGGCGCATTTCCCGGATCGAACTGTCCAGCATATCCATGCTACGTTCAAACGCCTGTGCATTTTCAGGCGTCATGATCAGATTACCTTTCATAGTATTGAGTGAATATTTAATACCTGATAACATTCCTCCCAGCCCATCGTGCAGATCTTTTGCCAGCCGGGTTCGCTCCTGTTCTTCCCCTTTCAGCACGGCTTCAGTAGCAGCGAGCTTCTTCTCTGTCTCCAGTTCGTTGATCCGTTGCTGCTGCATTTTCTGTTTTTGCCTGTAGTTGCTGTACAACAACAATAATAAAAGTATCAGGGCAGCCAGGCCTCCGAACAAAACAGCGTTAAGTGTACTTTTTTGTTTCAGCGACAATTGCTGAATTCTCCGTTCATTCTCCAGTTCCTCAATATCTTTCTGCTTCTTTTCATAACTGTAACGGGCCTGCCTGAACTCCATCTGCTTTACATTATCTGCCTGGTACAATGAGTCCTTGATGACACCTACCGAGTCCTTGTAGTCAAAAGCAAGAGAATATTTGCCAAGTTGTTTATATATCTCAGCATAATTCTCAAAATACATTTGCTTCGCTTCACTGACAACGGAATAATCCAGGTATTTCGCCGAAGAATCAAGATGAGCCTTTGCCTGCTGTGGTCTGTTTAGTTCTGCCTCATTAGCTGAAATGTTCAGGTAATTGTAACCAACACCAGCCAAAAAACCATTTTCCCGGGCCAGCACCAGGCAGGTATCATAATTGTCAATCGCTTTCTGATACTGTTTAGTGTTATAGTAATACATGGCTTTCATGAAACCGCTGTTATACATATAAGCCCAGTTGTTCATCTCTTTGGCAAGAAGTTTCACTGTATCCAGGTAAGGCAGGCCGCTGTCGCCTTTCTTTGCAGTGACCAGGTTTCCTCCGTACGCATACATGGCATTCATCAAGCTGACCTTATCATTTCCCTGCTTCGCCCAGTCCAGGCCTTTTTTGCTGTACCTGATCCCTTCATCATATTTATTCAATGTTCCGTATGTGATGGAAATATTGCTGTAGAGAACTGCCAGGTCAGGGTTTCGTTTGTCGTATCTCAGGTATAACTCTTCTGCTTTCAGGTAGTAGAGAATGGCTGTTTCGTAATCATTGCCGGAAGTATGCAATAATCCAAGATTGATATATGCCGAACCTAACGAGAGGGCTGCCCGCCTGTTGTCGGAGTATTTTGAAAAAATTTTTATCGCTTTTTCGAAATCCCCGATTGCCTTTGCCGGCTGGCTGCTGAGGCTAATAGTGGCTGAGAGAAAGTAAGCCTGTCCCTGGAAATAATCTTTTCCTGTTTTCTCCGCTATCCGGGCTATCTCCTGCTGGCAACGCCAGCTTTCTGCTGTATCAGAAGTCCTCACCCTGTTGCCTAATTGTACGAGCAATCGTACCCTCTCTGTGTCGCTGGCTGCCTTATCTATACTGTTTCTGATACTATCATTATATTCTTTTTGGCAAAATGCCATTGCTCCTGTTACCAACAGGGGTAACAATATTAAAAAACGGAAGAGAAGTTTTATTTGCATATAACAAAATAGAATATTACCCTGAGTTTACAAATAAACTCTGCGTCCTCCAAAAGCCGCCTCCCCTTTTTCCATGATTTTCCTGTCCCCTTTAAATATCCCTTTTTTACAGGATAGCATCCGCCTGCTGTTGTCAGCATCTTTACTGCGCACTAAAAACTCAAACCATGCAAAAGATCTTAGCTGTTACTTTCTTATTCCTTATATCCCTGAACGCTGCCTATGCACAGTTCAGGGTTCAAAAGACCGCCACTACCGAAGTGAAGAAAACACCGGTGATGGTCAATAGCCAGCCCAAAGTGATCGGAACGGTCATACAGCCTGCCGGCAACTTCACCAACCCGTCCAATACGTTTACCCTGCCTGACGGCAGAAGGGTCACTATGACCTTGCGACAAAATCCGGTCAATCTGCCGGCCAACTTCGGCGGTGTAGTAAGGGAAACGACAGAAAGCAGCACAAAAACAGACCAGGGCGATGTCACCTGTACATCTGAAGTAAAGACCATCAATGCACAAAGTTCCACCTTTATGAATGTGAACTATAACCAGCAGGCCATTCATATTTTCCCGGGCGCCATTTATACGTTCGCCAATTTCTTTTCCGGCAACTTTCGTCCCATTGAGCAGGGCCGTAATCCTATCCGGATATCTACAGATAACTTAGCCAATAGCACCGGATCGGTCTTTGAAGAAGTGCAAAGTCCAACTGCGGAGAACATTCGTACAAAGATCGCCAATATTATCAGGCCTTTTTCCACCAGCACCGGCAGTGCCGGCATTCAATACAGGGTATTTACCTCTGAAAACGATGCTGATCTCTCACTCAAACTATCTGCAGGAGGCGGCTACTCAGGTTTCAAGGCTTCTGCAGGATACTCCGGTCAGCAAACAGAAAAGAAATACTACATGACCATTGATGCGATCAAACCACTATATACATTGATCACTTCTATGCCTGCCAACGGTTATTTTTCTGACAAGAGTATTGAGGCCAGTAACGCTAACCTGATCGTTTTAAAAAGTGTGACCTATGGCACCCGTGTATTGGCTAATATAGAAATAACGCTGGAGTCAAGGAAAGATGAAATAGATTTCAAAGCCAGTTTTGGCGCCGACAGCGGCAAAGGCGTATCCACTTTTGCTGCCGCCGCTTTCAATTACCTGCGAACATCCAAATCAGCAGCTTCCACTGCCAATGCATTTGTAGTGGGCGGCCCGCTCAATATTACATTATTTGAAAGGGATAAAATGCAGGAACAGATCACTGATCTTATATCAAGATGTAATTATCAAACGGCTCAGCCCATTGCGTACTCTTTCACCGATATCAATGGCAATATCCTGGGAATAGAATCAGCCACCGACAAATTCACAGTAAGAAAATGTGTGCCGAAAGGATCGGTATATAAATTAGTAGCCGCTACCGTACAGATCAATACCGGCAAGGATAATAAAGAACAGGGGTCGAATGTGATCGTGGAGCTTACCAATTCTGACAATATGATCGTCTTTGAGAACAATACGAATAATATAGAATTCAAAAGTCAGAATGAGATCGCTTTGAATTCAAGAGGACTGGCAGACAACTATCTTGCTGAGACCTCCTTTTCAAGAGCAGGCGGCTATGTAGATATATTCTTTGATCCCAAACAGATATTCCTGGGTTTTGACGAGTGGAATATCAGTAGCGCCGCAGTCACACTTACATTCAGGGACCAGAATGGGGCATTGGATGTCAAACAGATGACCTATAATAATACAGCGGTCCTGTTGCAAAAGAACCAGCAACGGCTCCGTTTACCCTTCGATAATATGTACAGGGCCGGCAGCCCATTCTTACCATAACTATTATAAACAACCAAAAAAAGAACAGGTCTCTAAAGGCCTGTTCTTTTTTTGGCATACTGCATTCTCTGTTCATTTATGGGAATTGTCCGGGAATACACGTGGTGACAGTCATGATGAAATTCCTGTTTTTCAGGGATAGGAAAGACCTGTTATCTCCTGCACTTTTATACTTTAAAAACAAACACATGAAAAAAATATTCTCTCTTCTGGTGATCCTGGCCGGAGCCGCAACAGTAATGGCCCAGCCGGGCCGCATCCGCATTTCTTTCGTTGGCTTTGACTGCTACCGGGAAACATGGGATGATATTCTGCATGCAGACGGCAAAGGAGATGAAGTGTTTTTCACTTTTAATTTCACCCTTGCCGATAAGAATGGCAACTCCAAACTGAATTATGAAAAACGAACTTCGGTATATGGTGATGCCACCGGTCAATTCTCTAATAGAATCAGCGCTGGTTCCTTTGTTGACCTTTTTGGAAACAACAAAGGCGGTATAAAAGCAGGCGATATTTACAGGTGTAATGACCTGATAGGTGAATACGATATGGCCGATGGTGATATACTTACTATCGTACCGGTTGGCTGGGAACATGACCCCATCGCAGATAATTCGCTTGCATTCTCTTCTACAATCCGCGGACTATACAATAGCATTAATCAGAAAGTGGCGCCGGTCATGATCGGGTTCAATGTGCTGACCGGTAACCTGGGAGGCGTGATATTCAGTGCAGCAAGCCTGGGATTGTCAAAGATCAAAGCCGGTGGCGACCAGGGTGAACTTGGCAGGCCCGGAACCAGGCCCATTGGCATGGAAAAATATGGAGATTTTACTTCCAAGCTCGTTGTGCTGAATACAGCTAATTTAAACACCATCTGCAACAGCAATATGGGATTTGGGAATGGTGTCATTAGTGTAAATTATGACGAAGCTGCTGTTGGCAACCTTCGTGATCACGGTAATTATTCCATTCTCCTGAAAATAGAATTCATCCCAAAACAAAATACCAATCCTGCGCCTCCTCCATCTGGCGGGAATAATAGTAATATACCACCTCCACCGCCCCCTTCAAATAATAGTGGCAAATCAGGTGGTTTTAAAATGACCAATTTGCCTCCTGCTACCAATTCTGTAACAGGAACCTGGAAAGGAACATACGGCAGCGGCCAGAATAATGGGCCCAATTTCTATTCATTCAAATTAAATGCTGATGGTATTATGCAGGTTGTGGATGCAAACAACGCAGTGATCGCAAGCGGCACCTATTCATTCAGCAATAACCAGTTCAATGGCACTTATAAATACAACACATCAGGAACATTCTCTGTTGCTGCAACTTTAGATGCGGCCGGATCCCTGAACGGAACCTGGGGAAGCGGCACCAATACCACCGGCGGCGGCAAATGGGTCATGAATAAAGCCACAGGATCCATGACAGGAAATATCAGGTGAACTGATCATCACCGTCGATTCATTTAAAATATACAAACATGAAAAAGCTCGTAACAGTATTCGTTGTTTCGCTTGTTTGTTTCAGTCGTGATATCATAGCACAAATAACACAACCTGTTGTAAAGAAACAGGCAACAGCAGGCGAAGTAAAACCTGTCAGCAATGTAATTATAACCAGGCCGGTTGTACTAAAATCTACTTACGATTTCAGCAATGTAAAGATTTGTATAGACCCGATCTATCAACCAGGATCTTTACCGGAAAGGAATTTTTCGGCAGTCAAGCCACCTCCCAGGATCAACCCGGACGGAAGTATATCTTCTGTCGGTGTGACCCGGCAGCCGCTTGCCGGCGAGACCAACAAAATGTGGGACCCGGGTCAAACTATTACCGTATTCCTTTCCCCCAATAATGGTTCTGAATTCATCAGAAGCAAGGTCCGGCAGTATGCGAAAGAATGGGAAAAATATGCCAATATCAGGTTTGTCTTCGTCAACGATTTCAGGAATGCCAATATCAAAGTAGGATTTCAAAAAGATGGCAAAAGCTGGTCGTGGATAGGAAAAGATGTTCTGTTTAATCCTATTGGTCTTTACACAGTGAACTTTGGTTGGTTTGACAACCAGACAAGCGAGGACGAGTTCAAAAGAACTATTGTGCACGAGTTTGGCCACGCTCTTGGATTTATCCACGAACATCAATCGCCTGCAGCGAATATACCCTGGGATAAAGAAAAGGTTTACCAGTTCTTTGATTCGCAGGACCCCAAGTGGACAAGAGCGGAAGTAGATCATAACGTATTCGAGAAGTATGCAAAGTCCAGTACCAACTCCTCTGCTTACGACAGGAATTCCATCATGCACTATTCCTTCCCGTCGTCTTTCACAACTGACGGCAGTTCCTTTCCCATGAACAGCGATCTTTCAATAATGGATAAGCAATATGCAGGATTGATCTATCCTTTCCCCCCGGTATCTTCCAATGCAACTGGTATCCTGCGAACAGGCGACGATTGCGATATGGTGGGATTTACTGTGGAATACAATGCAGTGGCATCCGATAAAGTGGAATTCGTACTGACACTCGGTCAGGATAACAATAAAAAAGTGACCTGGTGGAAACAGATCACCATCCCGATGAACAATACTACCGAAACAGGCCTGTGGGTACAGAATCACTCCCTGATCGCTGCCGAAAACAGAACCACTTATTCCATACAGGTAGCTGAAACCGATATCAATAAGAATAAAGGCATCAGTTTCTGGAAGGCAAAGCTTTTAGGCGTTCATACATTGCTAGGATACAAATGGAATGTATTATCGGCGATCAAAGGCGGTTGCAGAATTACACTTTCCTGGAACAGGGATAGTTGTTTGTAAACAGGATTCCCCCTGTCTATTACGGTAATAAAACGCCGCGACCCAAGGAAATATCCTGCTTTTAAGGGATAGAATGACGCTGGTTTCTTCTTCACCTTTATGTTATAAATATAAAATCATGAAAAAGACAATCTTTCTTATAGCTTTTACCAGCCTTACATCCACATGGGCTTACACACAGATCAACAGACCTGCTGTAATTAAAAAGAAAACAGAACCAGTCAAAACTGCTCCTGCACAAACACCCCCTCCCCCACCGCCTTCACTTGTGTACTCGTTAACCTCTGCAAGGGTGAGCATCCGGACAGGTAATGATAATAAGGAATTCCCTTCAGGTATTTATGTTGATATCTGGCAAAAAGGTCATCCCGGCTGGTATTACCAGGAATATTGTCTCTTTAATATCAGCAATCTCAAAAATGAAATGGCGGTGAACAGTACCACAGATCTGGGATTGGAAAAATATGCCGGTTCAGCAGACAAGTTCCTCCTGACAACGATCCAGAAAAACGGCCTTGAATTGAATGTATCGTATAATCCAAATTTCTTTATGGATGCCTGGAAGATCGAAAATATAACCTGGACACTTGAGTTCAGGGACCAGAATGGCAACCTTCACCCCAATATGGGAAATAAGATCATATCATTCAGTAATGCAACAGGTTTTCTGAACAACGAATACCACCGCATGAGGTGTACTACCGATCAGAACCTGAATCCTCTTACAGCTGCTATTGAAAAATAGAGTGCGTAAATTAAAAAAGAATGAAAAAGTACTTATGTCTCTTCGTATTACTTTTTGCAGTGTGTTCCGCTATTGCGCAATCCGGCAAAAAAAAACCGCAGAAAGAAAAGCCTCCTACTCAAAAGGAGATGGAGGATATGATGAAAGAAGCACAGAAAGAACTCGATGCATTGAGTCCCGAAGACAGGAAAATCATGGAGCAAATGGGGATCAAGCTCCCGGATATGAACAAAATGAAGAAAGATGCATCGGGTGCTACTGATGCACAACTGAAAAAAGCCTATGAAGATCAAATGAGACCAGTGCCACCGAGAGACGAGGCAAGGATTGCAGCCATCCCGGCAGCGATCACTACATCAGGTGTGGCAGCTTATGTTTCATCTGTACATACCAAAACACTAACTATGCTGAAGTCTGCATCCAAAACAATGGGTGAAAAAATCTATGCACAATTAAAATCAACCGGTAAAAATGCAGATGCGATCGGCAAAGCAGCCGTCGGCCTGTGGGTGATGGGGAAAGTTGAATTAGCTGTTTACCTGTTAGGTAAATCCTGCATTGACAATGCCGCCAATACAAACAACCTCAGCAATTATGCCTCGATGCTTTCGATGATGGGTGCTGAACATCTGGCGATACCAATATTGAATAACTTGAATGCAAGACTTCCCGGAAACACAACACTACTGAATAATCTCGGGCAGGCATGGTTTGGATTAGGTGAAGTAACAAAAGCTGAAAAATATCTTGACAGTGCTATCCGCATTTACAAATATCACCCGCAAGCGAATTTTACCAAATCATTCATTGAAGAAAGTAAAGATCATAAAACAGATGCTGTGAATCTTGTAAAAAATGCGATGCGGCATGATTACTCACAGGAAAGAGAAGAAAGGTTGCGCAAGCTTGGTTATAAACTAACAGCTGATGACGTAAAACTTCCTCCTAAAACAAAAGCAGACCCCTTGAACCTTGGCGGTTTCAATCATCCGCCTTACCCCAGGTCGGTAGATGAATGCATCACACTGGAGCCTGTATGGAAAGATTATCGCCAGCAACTGAAAGATCAGGCTGCAGCATTGAAACAAAGATTGGAGACTACTAAACAGGCTGTAGAGAATGCACAGGAAAAGAGGATGCAGACTGACCTAAGCATGATAAAAGCTTCTATGGGCAAAGGCATGCCACAAGGACAGCTTACTCCCATGCCTCTGCATTGGCGTGCAGCTACACTAAAAATAAATGAAGTCACCGGTGAGTATCAAAGAAAGATACAGGCGTTCGGGAAAAAGGTTTCTGATTTCGCAATGGGTCCGGGGCTAAAACTTACACAAGAGTATAACAAAGAAATGGCGAGATTGAAAAAGGAAGATGCAGATCAGACCGGCGAAGGTTTGCCCAACAAAGATTACTGTCCAAAGTATAAGGAAACAAGCGATAAATATCTTGCCGCCTACAATTCAGCAGCAGAAGAACTGATGAATGAATCCCTTGAGATCACAAAGAATTTCATCAATGATGATACCTACTGGAAACTTTATGCAGAGTGGCCTGAAAATTATGAAGCTACCGGGCTGGGAGCAGAAATGTCCTGGCTGGGCAGCCTGATGTGTGATGGGCCGCTCAATTTCAAATCCATTACTGATTATAAGTGCAAACCACCCGCTTTGAAAAAAGGTGATAAGCTGGCCAATTTCGATGATGTAGCCTGCAGGTATCACAGTGAGCTGAACCTTGTGTTCGGAAAAATAAAAACGGATTGCAGCCGCATGACAACAGCGATTGATGCACCTTTCGTAAAAGCAGGTCTGAAACAGGATATGGACAAAGAAAATTTTTCGGATCAATTTATAAGCTGCACTATTGAAGCGACGGCTGAGGTGGGTAAGGAAATTGAATTGGGGCCTGTCAATGTCGGTGCATCAGCCAAAGGAGGCATGGGTATTGAAATTGACCGTACCGGTGTAAAGGATGTTTATCTTATAGGCGAAGCTGGTGCAGGTGCTGGTCCCGCAAATGTATCGATAGAAGGAAGAGTGAGTCTGGTAAGCGGAAGGGCTGAAGCAGGTGTAACCGGGCCATTTGCCGGAATAAAACTATAGAAATAATGAAGGAAATATTTTTCATAACAACGATGCTTTGTTCATCGTTTCTTTCTTTTGCGCAGCCAACCGATCAGCAGCGTATTGAAGACAGCGTGATCGGCTGGAAACAAATCTATAGTTTTAAGGGAAAACAATACAAAACTCTCGCTGTCGAAGGCCAAACCTACTCTGCCTACCAGCAATCAATAAGTGATTCGTTCACGACATGGATACAGCGGACTTTTTTGCCTATTGGCGCATGGGGTGATATTTTTCCAAAAAATTTCACCACCCGGCAAAACAAAGGCCCTGTGCCGCAGGGCATCGGTATGGATGCGCTGATATACGCCCTTTTTAAAAATGACAGGACGCGTAAATATGAAATGATCCCCAACGAAAGTCATGTTGACGTTTCTATTTATACCAATGCACTTGCCGGCATCAATCCTGTTCATCTCTTTAATTCCCCTGACGGCTTTTTTTTCTCCATGCCAAAAGAAAACTATGCAAGCACTTTCACCGACAAATCTGTAATGGATGCAGTGAAAGAATTCGGGCTGCACGAAGGCGACAGGTTTTCCAGATACATGGTCTATTTTCCTTCGCAGATGGGAGTAACAGTGGTTTTAACTCCGGACAATCAATTGCCCATCGTTCAATTGAGCAAAGGCGAAGTACTGGAACAATGTGAAAAAGGTTTGCTAAGAGAAGTAGAGGAAAGAAAAAAAGAAGCCCGTCACATGTCATCCAACAATCCTTCTTATTACGCCGGCATTATTAAAGACCTGGACGAAAAGTTTTACCCCCAGTGTATAAGAAACCTGAATGCCGTAAGGGAAAAGTATAAAAGCAAATTGACCGAACCGGCAGTGTTGTACTACTTTACCGGTCCGTCTTTTTCTGATTTTACGAGTACAAGTTCTCTACCAACAATTTTTATTGAAGACTGGTATCAGAAAATCTCAGGATACCCGGTTTATCGCTATAGAAAAGAAGCTATCGAGAACAGCAAAAAAGATAAACCGCTCTGGATATCCATTAGCTGGCAACCGAAAAAGCCTAACACAGGTGTACAAGCTTATGAAGTACACAGGGCCATGCTTCGCTATTTCAATTATGACTATGTATATAATTATTTTTTCAACCCTGAAAAAGTAAAAGGCGTTTCCTACTCTCCTTCCAATGCGGATGAACAGGCTGCCCGCATTAAACAATTAAAAACACACTGGGTTAAAGAAGAAAAACAATTACCACAGGGAACATTTTTTGCAGATGACTTTTCAGACAACGCAGAGGGCAACAGACCCAAAGGATGGAATGACACAAAAAGCCGAACGCCTGCTACTGTGGTTTCAGTAAAAACCAAACCCGGTAAATGGGTGCAATTAGGATATATGAATGCGTTATCGCCTGCGACCTCTTTAACAAGACCGTTGCCGGAAAATTTTACCCTGGATTTTGATATGGTTACGGATGAATTCAATGCAAGAACAGGCGGGTCCGTAAAATTAAGTCTGAGCTCTTTCCCGACAACTCCTGAAGGATGGGCGGTTCCCAATTCCAAAGGCACTACAATTGAATGGTACATAACAGCCGGTAACGAATCAGATTACAATAACAATAATTACCGGGGGGAATCGAAACCCATTATTAATTCTACTGTTGCCAGCCATAACGGCAATTTTAATTATACATACGACCTGAGAGAATTTACCAATAAGAAAACAACTGTTCATGCCACATTAAAAGTGAAAAATGGCCAGCCTGCTTTCTTTATAAATGGGAAACAAATAGCCGTGCCATCAGACATGAAACAGGATTACTGTAAGGATTGTGCCTGCAAAGGCATCCCTCCCGGCACGATGTTCCGCAACCTGAACTTTACAAACACGACACACAACTGGAGCCCTGATGGTAAATCCAACGAAGTACATGTGTATATAAGTAATGTAAAAATCACGAAGGAATAGCCGCTAAAAATCCTGTTTTTCAGGGATAGTGGCCTCCTTCATTACAACGCACCTTTAGACTGTCAAAGGAAGGCTATTCACCCCGTTAATGAAATCGCATGAAAACAACATCACCAACAAGGTCAAAAGCAGTTGTACTATTAATCGTTACAGTCATGCTATTCGCAAATGCAGAAGCCCAGAAGAAACTTGTTCCTGTAACACAATCGCCGCTAACAGGGCTATCACTACCCGCCGGTAGCAAACAAGACGGGCGGTTCCTGAGTGAGATAGCAGGTAAAGCCTTGCTGGAAATGGAAGCCAAAAAAGTAAGTACCTCCGTCGGAAGTATTGAACTACTGACTTTGCCTGCAGTATCAGTGTCTGGTTTCAATGCTGATTCTCTTGCGGGGCAGCTTTCAGCACTTGGATGGAGCATAACGCCGGTGGAAAGCGATAACAAATATGCATGGCTGCAAAAAGATAGCCGCCACCTCATTGTTTATTTTTCTATGGATAAAAAATCCACCGAACTTTATTTTGGCGAACTAACTGCCGCACCGGCAATTGTCGTAAACACGAATAACAGCCAGGTAAATCAGAACACTGACGTTCAGCAAACGGTACAACAAACCGATCCGCAGCAACAGGTACAGAGTACAGGTAATGAGAATACAATTGCAGTAAATAATGCCCAGGCAGCCAATCAGGATATAAATACACCGGTCAGTCAGCAAGGCTTTACATTCTCCACTACCAATTTTGATGACGGCTGGACAAGCATGATCCAGGAGGACTGGGTATTGGTATCAAAAGGGGATATCAAAGTGTACCTGTGGTATGCGCTGACCTATAACGCCAGTGATTTTAGCGGTACGGGGCTGAGGGGAAGAGATTATTACTGGGATAATCATGTAACAAAATATTATAACGTTCTGACGAAGCAATACCAGGATGATGGAGAGGTCATGGGTTCATTTCAGCCTGACTATGTAGAAGGATGGGCCACTGATAAGCAAACAGGTGAAAAAAGATTTATCGCCATGCGGTTATCGATTGCCCCTAATACGGCTTATATTACCCTTGCTTCTGCAAAAGATGAAGCCTCTTTACGCCAGCAATTCCCAAAAGCCAACGATAAATATTCATCTGACCTTTCAGCCATGAGCAGGTACAACAAATTTGCCGTTGCCGTCAAAGATATTTTAGGCAGGTGGGAAAAGGGAAACAGCTCTGCTGCACATATGTATTATGTCAATCCCTCGGGCTATGAAAGCTATGCAGGGATGACGATAGCTGCCACCAGTGCAGTATTTACATTCGATAATGACGGTAATTACACAAGTATTCACAATGGAGCGACAGGGTCTGTAGGTAATTTGGCCACCTTTCAGCAAAATTATAAAGGAAAATACACGGTAGACAACTGGACAATTACAGCCAGCAACCGCTGGGATAATAAGACGGACAATTTTGACGCCTCTTTTTTAGCCGTAAAAGGCGGAAGGATTTTGTGTCTCAAAAGTGGTGGTATGGAATACAATTTGTTGAAAGTAAAATAATACAAGTGAAGAAAATAGCAACCCTGGTTCTCGTCATCGCCCACCTGCCCGTGCTGGCGCAAACAGAAAGTTTTGACCTGGCCACCTATACTGTCCTTAAAGGCTGGAAAAAACAATCACAATCACAGGCCATCCAATTCGCCAAAGAAAATACAGTGAATGGGGCGTATTGTATGATCACGCTATTCAAAAGCATTGATGCTTCAGAAAACTCTAAAACCAATTTTGATGAGTCGTGGCAAAGTCTCGTTAAGCAAACGCTCGGCGTCGGTTCTCCGCCGGAAATGCAGCAGGTAACACAAGAAAATGGGTGGGAAATTCAAAACGGCTATGCTCCTTTTGAGAAGGATGGCAACAAGGGGATCGCCTTGCTCGTGACTTCAACAGGATTCACTAAAGCAGTAAATATCCTTATTCTTACCAATACAAATGAATATGAAGCAGCGGTAACTCAATTCCTTGAATCGGTCTATCTCAAAAAACCTGTGGGAAAAAAGGCTACCGCCAATAAACCAGCTGAACTGGTACCTGCTAAACCTGAAACTACTTCGCCAGGCGCCTTTACATTCGCTATTACTAATTTTGATGATGGCTGGACAAGCTCCGTACAGGAAGGCTGGGTACAGGTGATAAAAGGGGCTATAAAAGTATTGGTGCATTACCCCAATAAAAAAGCGGACGCTTACAATTCTGTATTGAAAGAAGAAGATTACAATGCCTGGAATACTTTAGTATCACCACGCTATAGCCATATGACAAATTTTGAATGGAAGACCATTCAGAGTTATGAATCCATCACTTTTGTACAGGCTGATGCGGTCGAAAACGCCAGCGGGAAAACCGTTCATATTGTTCTGTTTAAAAAACACTACTCAAACGGCAATGGGCGCTACCTGGAATTTATTACAGACAATAAAGCGGCCTATGAAAATGAATTTGGAGCTTATCATAATACCGAATTTGACTGGGACAAACCCGCCAACATGCAGTTCAGGAACAAATTTGCTGTCGCCGCGAGTGATCTGATCGGCAAATGGAGCACCAGCGATTATGCATCTATCAGTTACTATTATGTAAACACCGGAGGCCTTGCCGGTACCAGCACTACTTCTACAGCCAATGAATTTACTTTTACAGCAGGCAATAATTATCAAAGTCAGCACTCCGGTGCATCGGGAATGGCAGGCAATATGAAATTTTCCAACCAGGTATATAAGGGTAAATCCACCGTAACCAACTGGGTCATCACATTAAACAACCGCTTTGAGGGGGCCACTGAAAATTACAATTGCCATTTTGAGGCTATTAAAGGCGGACGGTTTTTATTGATGACCGATCGCCTTGGAACGACATACGCTTTAATAAAAAGCAAATAATGAAAACTATTTGACCATGAAACAGGTTGTAACGGTACTTTTCTTCCTGATTTCAGGAACAGGCATATTCGCACAAAAACAAAGTTTTGATCTGGCCACATATGATCTTATTCAAGGGTGGAAAAAGCAGGCGACAAACCAGACAATTCAATTCTCAAAAGAAAATACTGCCAGAGGGTCATACTGTGTGATCACACTTTATAAAAGTATAGACGCTTCAGATAACCCTAAGAACAATTTCGACCAATCCTGGGAAGGCCTTGTTAAGCAGACATTGGGCGTAAATGCTTCACCGGAAATGCAACCGGCTGCCACTGAAAACGGATGGGAAGCACAAAGTGGCTATGCTGCTTTTGAGAAGGATGGGAACAAGGGGATTGCCTTGCTCGTGACCTCAACAGGTTTTAACAAAGCGGTAAATATCCTTATTCTCACCAATACAGATGAATATGAAGCAACCATATCAAAATTTCTTGAATCGGTCAGTCTGAAAAAACCTGTGGGCAAATCCATAAATGCTGTAAAACCGGTTGAACAGAGAACTGTAAGACCCGAAGCCACTGTATCAGGGAAATTCAAATTCAACATTACCAATTTTGACGACGGATGGACAAGTACCATAAAAGAAGACTGGGTGGAGGTCACAAAAGGCGATATTAAAGTACTGCTTCACTACCCCAATGAAAAGGTCAAACCCGCGAATACAGATGTAAATGTCATGTGCGAAGCCGCATGGAATGTGTTAATAGCTCCAAGATACAGCAACATTGAAAACTACCAGTTGACGCCGGGTGTGCTGGATTATCAAAGGCCTTACTATGCACAAGCTGGTTTAACCGACAACGCAACGGGCAAAAAAGTATTTGTCGCCCTTTTCAAGAGAGGCAATACCTGTTGGATAGAGTTTATCACACCTGATAAAAATTCCTTTACCCAGCATTTCGGGCTGGATATAAATACTGTCAACTATTATTCCGATAGCGAGATATGGTCAAAACTGGTAGCCATGAACAACTACAACAAATTCGCCATAGCAGCGACCGATTTCAGCGGAAAGTGGTCAGATCACTTTGCCAGCAATACTTTTTATACAAATGTATATACAGGATTAAGCGCTGGTATGAGCACCTATTCTTCCTCACAATACTTTGAGTTCAGCAGTGGTCAAAAATACAAATGGCAACTCGTAGCGGCCAATTCATACGGCGGCTCTTCCAGCTTTGCACACGCAAAAGGTGCAGGTACTTTTAAAGTGATCAATGACTGGCAGATATATTTTTCTGACATAGAAGGCAAGCCCAAAACCTATGATGCTTATTTCACTGCCATAAAAGGCAGCAGGATATTATGGATGAACGATGCAAAATATCCCGGCTCAGGAATATTCACCGGTTTTGGAAAAGAATGATGCTGCTTAAACCCAAAAAACTGAATACAATAGCTATTATTTATTCTTGTCCTCTTTCCCGGGTGTATTTATTTACTAACATTGTATCAGGCAATAGCCTTACTGGCAGCTTCAGCTTTCTTGCCAAACGCTTTATTTCCGTAATTTTAAGCACCAAAGCGTTTAAATAAACATGCCCGATCAACCAGCGATCTATTCCCTGCTTCAACAATATATTCCGGCCCTTAGTTCCTACAACGAATTATTTACCGCAGATAATACTATAAGGCCCGACTGGCAGACCTTTTTCTCTTCCCTTCATCAATTAGGCTATAAAGAACTACAAAACCGTAATGTTGATATTCTCCGCCTGCTGAAAGAAAACGGTGTCGCCTATAATATTTACAATGATCCTTCCGGGCAGAGCCGCCCCTGGGAACTGGACCCGATACCGCAACTGATCACTGCCCATGAATGGGAAACTATCAATGCCGGTTTGGTACAACGTGCCGAATTGTTTGACATGTTGCTGAAAGATATTTATGGCCCGCAAACGCTTATTAAAAATGGGGTCATCCCGCAGGAGCTTATCTACCTGCATCCTGGTTTTATACGTTCCTGTGTCAATATAAAACTGCCCGGGACCCGGCATTTGGTTTTATATGCAGCAGATATGGCCCGTGGTAATGATGGCAGGTTATGGATCATCAGTGACCGTACACAGGCGCCATCGGGCTCCGGTTATGCGTTGGAAAACCGGTTTGCCATGTCCAGTGTGTTGCCTGAACTTTTTTCTAATCTGAATGTAAAAAGGTTATCGCCTTATTTTGATTCACTGCAACAGGTATTGACGGCTATAGCGCCCCGCAATACGGATAACCCGAGAGTGGTTATTCTCACTCCTGGCCCGGATAATGAAACCTATTTTGAACATTCTTATCTCGCTGCCTATCTCGGCCTAACACTCGTACAGGGCAACGACCTGATGGTAAAAGATAATTACGTATGGCTGAAGACCATTGACGGCCTGGAGAAAGTAGATGTCATATTGCGAAGGGTGGATGATAACTATTGTGACCCGCTTGAATTAAAAAGCGATTCATTGTTAGGCGTACCCGGCCTTTTGCAGGCAGTAAGAAAAGGAAATGTAGCCATTGCCAATCCGCTTGGCAGCAGCATTGTAGAAAGTGCAGGCCTTGTTCCCTTTTTGCCTGCTATCGCCAAACATTTCTGGGGAGCAGAGCTGATCATGCCATCCATTGCAACATGGTGGTGCGGGCAGCCCAAAGAAATGAATTATGTAATCGCCAATTTGAAGACGCTTGTTGTCAGAAAAATATTCCGGAATGCAGCTGGCACCCGTTCTGCTATCGATGGAGCTTCGCTGTCTGCGACAGAGACAGAAGAGCTGATACAACAGATAAAAGCCAATCCCTGCCTGTATGTAGGGCAGGAAAAGATCAATTTCTCTTCCACCCCTTCATGGGTGAATGGAAATATAGAAGCCGGACATTCCCTTTTCAGAAGCTTTTTGGTCAGTCATAACAACAGTTATGTCGCTATGCCCGGTGGTCTCACCCGGACCAGTACACAGAAAAATAGTTTTATTATTTCCAATCAGCTGGGGGGTATCAGTAAAGACACCTGGATTTTATCTGACGATGAAGAGCAGGAACAACCTGTAAGCCTGCAATTAAATACTGATACATTACAACATAAAGTGCTTAAGCGATCGTTGCCAAGTCACACGGCTGAAAATCTTTTCTGGGTAGGCCGTTATACAGAAAGGGTGATTTACAATGCCCGGCTGCAACGAACAGTAATGCAACGGATGCTGCAAAGCAATAAGCCATTTAATGCTGACAGTACCGGCACTGAACCGGTATTACTTCAAACAGTAACACAATGCACTTACACTTTCCCTGGATTTTTTGAAAACAATGACCCGGCGAAAAAAAGCGATATCTATGCGAGGCCATGGACAGAACTGACCGATGTTTTATACAATGAAAAAAGGAGCGGCAGCCTCAGTCACAATCTTGCCCTTTTAAAAAATGCGGTCTATAGCGTCCGCAATTTCTGGGCGATAGATACCTGGCGGGTACTCCGGCAGATGGAGGAAGAGTGGAGCAAAGCAAAAAAGGAAACACAGGGAGATCATATCCATATGATCAGCAGTATTGATGCGTTGAATACTTCGATGTTTGCATTCTTAGGAATGAACAGAGAAAGTGTGCGCCGTGAACAGGGATGGAATATCATGGACCTTGGCAGGAAATTAGAACAGGTTCTTTATATCATCAACTTATTAAGAAGCGTCTTTCAAAACAAACAGGAAGAACAAGCAGAACATGAGCTGATGGAATCAGTAATGATCGCAAGCCAGAGCTTAATTACCTACCGTTATACATACCGCGATCACCTGCAATTGCCGCTAGTTCTTGAACTGCTGATGCTCGATACCAACTATCCGAAATCCCTGGCCTACTTAGTGAAAAAAATAAAACGCTACATATCGCTTTTGCCCAAAGAAGGTAAAGAAATACCATTGAGTGACAAGAAACGTAATATCGAAGAAGCTGATTCTTTATTAAAGCTGGCAGACATAATAAAACTTGCGCAGCACGATCCCCATACAATGGAATATGCTGCATTAGGTAAATTTTTAGACAAGCTGTACTCACTAGTTTCTGACACCTCCATGCTGATATCCAAAACCTATTTCAAACACAGCCAGACGCAAAAGCAATTGTTTACAGCTAACCTGATCTGACACACATGCTCTATTCTGTTGAACATACTACCAAATACCAATACCACGAGCAGGTAAGTCTTTGCCATAACATCGCTGCCTTAGCGCCACGCAATACAGATAAACAAACCTGCAGGGCATTTAATATTGTCATTTCACCTTTGCCGGAAGTACTGGAAGAACATATTGATTTCTTCGGCAACAAACTTTACTATTTCGTCATTGAGCAGGAGCATGAAGAATTAACGGTTACTGTCAGATCGCAGGTGGAAAAAACAAATAGAATGGGTAATCAACCCTCCTATCCTCTCCAGGGCTGGGAAAACGTAAGAGATATGCTGCTGGCATCAACAGGAGAATGTATGGATGAAAAACAATTCACTCATCCCACTGAGATAACAACAGCAACTGATGAAATAAAAGATTATGCAGAGAAATCTTTCCCTATAGACAGACCCTTGTTCGAAGCTGTATATGATCTGATCAAACGCATTTATACTGATTTTACGTTTACTCCCGGGTTTACCACTATTTCTACTCCCCTTTCTGTTGTGATGAAAGAACGTAAAGGTGTGTGCCAGGACTTTGCCCATCTCGCCATTTCCGGTATTCATTCCATGGGGCTGCCGGCAAGGTATGTCAGCGGTTATCTGGAAACCGTGGCTCCGGAAGGAAAAGTAAAGCTTACCGGTGTGGATGCATCTCACGCCTGGATATCCGTATTCATTCCCGGAATGGGATGGGTAGATTTTGATCCTACCAATAATCAACTCGCCGATGAACAATATATCACCATCGGCTGGGGCCGTGATTATTTTGATATCATTCCATTGAAAGGTGTGATCATGAGCAGCAGCCCGCATGAGTTGACAGTATCGGTGGATGTGAAAAGGATTGAAGAATAATTCACCGGTTGCATCAACTTCCCTTCTTCAACCGCAGATCCAGCGTACACGGAAATTCATTATTGATCTCCGGTGGAGGAGCATCATAGTAGAACGGCGTACGGTCATTCTCCACATAATGTTGT
>JAEUVK010000107.1 GCA_016787135.1 Chitinophagaceae bacterium
GATATTCAAAAGAAAGGGAAGGCAGTGAATGCCCGGATATATTTTTATGGGGGTAAGCAGGAAGGAGCAAGCATGGTGCCGGATATGCTGAAGGCATTTACCGGCATGGCAAAAGTTTCAAAATCCAAAATGACTACCGTGATAAGGAATGACGGGAAACATAATGAGGCGAGATGGAGAGTGGAGTTTCCGTTGTTCTATCGATGGCTTATTAATGAAGGTCAAAAGTAAAGCAATATCAGGCTTGATTTACACTTTATACGTCACTCCCTCCAGCGCCAGCTCCGTATTCGGAAAAACTTCTTTGGCTTCGGCTTCAAATTCTTCCAGTGTATCATACTTGCTGCTGAAATGACCGATCAGTAATTTTTTTACACCTGCTTTTTGGGCTATAGCACCTGCCTGTTTGGCGGTGGAGTGAAAACGTTCTTCTGCTCTTTCACGCAGGCTGTCCAGATAGGTTGATTCGTGGTAGATCAGGTCGAAGTCTTTGATATGTTCGATCATCGATTCGTTATATCGTGTATCAGCGCAAAATGCATAGGTTCTTCCATGGGGAGCTTCGATGGTCAGCCACTCGTTCTTGATCACTTCGCCACCGCTTGTAACAAAATCTTCCCCCTTCTTCAGGTTGTCATAAAAATGAAGCGGGATATTATTTTCCCTGACGGCTTCCATAATGAGCTTGCGTGGCTTCTTTTTTTCACGGAAGCAAAAGCCGTAACACTCTACACGGTGCTGGGTAGGAAAGCATTTTATTTCTATCCGATCGTTATCTACTAAAGTGGCCTGACCGTTGATCGTGTGAAAATGCAGAGGATAGGAAAGCCGCGTATCAGCTACTTTTAACTGCATGCTGATGATCTCTTCCAATGGTGAGGGGCCAAACACATGCAATTCCTGTTGGCGGCTGAGCAGGCTGAATGAATTAATAAGGCCTACCAGGCCAAAATAATGATCGCCGTGAAGATGGGAAATGAATACATGCGATATCTTGCTGCGCCTGATCTTGTAGTTGATCATCTGAATTTGTGTGCCTTCTCCGCAATCAACCAGGAAATTGTCTCCATCCAGCGTTACCACCTGGCTGGTAGGGTGCCGGTCAAAGGCCGGGACGGCAGAGTTATTTCCGAGTATGGTAACAGCGAGCATGTGCCAAAAATAAAAAGATAATCGAATTAATTGCAGCGGAAGAACGGTATTTTAGGATTATAAAAAACTTAGAGGAACTTCCTGAGTGTATGGCTTATATCGGGCAGGTAACTTTGTCCGAAGAGGTTGAGATGAATAAGCAATGGGTAAAGATTACACAATTCCCCTTGTTCATGATAGTTACCCGGAAGCGGATAATGATAGTGGTAGGCATCGTAAAAACCTTTGTCAAATCCGCCGAATAAAGTGGTCATGCCGAGATCCATGCTTCGATGCCCAAAGTAAATGGCAGGATCTATCAATACCGGCGCTGATCTTTCATCACACATGAAATTGCCGCTCCACAGATCCCCATGAAGTAGTGAAGGTTTTTCAATATTGATAATTGAGTTCAGTCTTTTAAAAAGAGCTTCAAAAGATGAGATATGACTTTTGTCAAGAAGCTTTTTATTCTCCGCCAGTTCAATTTGCGGCCTGATCCGGTAATTGACAAAGAAATCGATCCAGTTTTCAACAAGGTTATTTGCCTGGGGAAGGGAACCCATGTAATTGTCTTCTGCGAAACCAAAATAGTCATTGCTTGTATAGTGCAACCGGGCTAATTGTTCTCCGAATTGTCTCCAGGTATCATCACTCCGGATGCCGCTTTCTATCCATTCCAATAAGAGTAATTGATGATCGCCGGCTGTTTCACATAAAATAACAGAGGGTATGCGGATACAATTCTGGCTGGCAAGAAATCTAAGCCCGTTCTTTTCTTTTTCAAAAAGTCCCGGGAATGACACGGCAGAATTTAATTTCAGAAAGAACTTTGGTTTGTTACTGATGAGTAATTTATAGCAATTGTTAATGGAGCCGCCGCCAACAGGTGACAGTTCAATTGAACCGGCCGCAATCTTTGTTTGTTTTGATATACGTTCTGTCAACAGTTCTTTGAGTGGCTGGATATTCATTGATCAAATAATGGATCGAAGTTGCGGGGAGAACTGGAATACCGGTGAAATATATCACCGAAGAAGAGCCTTACAATTGAGGGCTTTCATCTTCGCCTCCGAGCAATTCCCGCTCGATCTCCTCCATCTGCACAATATCCCAGGCTTCGCTTTCGGACGGTGTAACATTCATCATCTCCAAAAGTTCATTTTGATCAAGAAACTCTTCAACCGGTTTTTGCATTTCGCAGATAACGAAGGAAGCGCCGTTTTCGTAAAACCGTTGCTGGATGGATACGAGTTTTTCCGCAGCAGCGTTATCTATGTTTTGAATGTCTTTGAGGTTCAGTACTATGTTTTTAACGTCATTTTGCAGGTAGGGGAGCAAACATGCACCCAATTCTTCTGTCATAGTAGCAGAAAGAGAGGTACCCGGCAGCGTGATGACATGAAATTTCTCTTTGGTATCTGTTTTGACCAGCATATTTGATGTTTAGAGGCTCCGCCGGGGCGGAGCAAAGCGTCAAAAATGTTTCTCCCGTCACAACTAACGTTATCAACATTCCGTTTATAATTACGGGAGAACAGGAACCAAATATATTTGTTAATATTGTATCAACCAATTTCCTACAAATGGATAATAATTTTTCAGCACAGGTAAAAGAGATCATCTCATTCAGCAG
>JAEUVK010000139.1 GCA_016787135.1 Chitinophagaceae bacterium
GAAGGATTGGAGACAGTGATCTTCGGCTTGCAGTTAAAGACCGGAGATGAAGTGGTGGCCGCTAAACAGGATTACCCGAACATGATCAATGCCTACAGGCAAAGAGAACTGAGGGATGGGATCAAAATGATCTGGATCAACCTGGAGCTGCCGGCTGAAGATGAGAACTACCTGGTGCAGCAATATGTAAAGGCTTTTACCCCGAAAACAAAAGTGGTGCACATTACGCATATCATTAACTGGAACGGACAGATCCTGCCAGTAAAGAAGATCGCACAGGAAGCACATAAAAGAGGAATTGAAGTAGTAGTGGACGGCGCCCATTCTTTTGCTCATTTTGATTTTAAAATACCTGACCTGGATGCCGATTATTTTGCCGCCAGCCTGCATAAATGGCTGTATGCGCCTATTGGCAGCGGTATGTTGTATGTGAAAAAGGATAAGATCAAAAAACTCTACCCGTTATTTGCCACCAGCGATGACCCGCTGAAAGATGATATTAGGAAGTTTGAAGCACTGGGTACAAGACCATTCTTTATTGAACAGGCAATAGGCAAAGCATTGGAGTTTCATGAAATGATCGGCAGCGAAAGAAAAGAGAAACGACTGCATTACCTGAAGAACTATTGGATGGAAAAGGTAAAAGGTATTCCGAAAGTCAAACTAAATACCTCACTGGACCCGAAATGGGGTTGCGCTATTGGTAATGTAGGTATCGAAGGCAGAAAGCCCGGTGAACTGGATTCCTTTCTTTTGGATAAATATAAAGTGCATACGGTAGGTATCGAATGGGAGAATATTAAAGGAGTCAGGATAACACCTAACGTCTATACAACAATTAAGAACCTTGATGTGTTAGTAGAAGGGATTACTGTTTTTACCAAAAGCTGATAACGGTTTGCCATGTGATGATAATGCAAACCTTACTTTTAAATGTCAATACCACAAACTAACCGCAAGATCAACCTGCTCCAGGCCACCTCTATCAACATGATCGATATGGTGGGTATTGGGCCTTTTGTGGTGATGCCGTTCGTGGTAGGACAGTTCAATAATGGTTTATTTATCTGGGCATGGATATTCGGTGCTTTCACAGCGCTGGTGGATGGCATGATCTGGAGTGAACTGGGGGCAAAGTATCCATTGGCGGGAGGAACCTATAATTTCCATCGCATTGCTTATGGCGAAAGGGGCGGCAGGCTGATGAGCTTTCTGTTTGTATGGCAAACATCCATACAGGCGCCGCTGGTAGTGGCATCTGCCGCTATAGGGTTTTCTCAATACCTTACATACATTGTCGATCTGAACGTTTGGCAACAAAAGATGGTTTCAGGCGGATTGGTCATATTGGTATTGTTGTTATTATACAGGAAGATCGAAACTGTTGGTAAAATTTCTGTTGCATTTGGATTCATCGTCATTCTTACGATCGTATGGATCATTATCAGTGGGCTATCACATCAGCAGCATGAGATCAGGATGTGGCCAAAGGGAGATGAATCATTTTTCCAGTTTGCATTCTGGTCGGCCATAGCACAGGGCTCATTGAAGACGGTGTATAGTTATCTTGGGTATTACAACGTTTGTCATCTTGGAGGCGAGATCAAACGGCCAGAGGTAAATATTCCCCGTAGTATTTTCATTTCTATTTTCGGAATCGCAGTTTTGTACCTGATGATGAATATCGCCGTGATGGGAGTAGTGCCCTGGCAATCGGTACGGTCGGATGACAAATATCTTGTCAGCAGTTTTATGGAGCAGTTGTACGGACACCAGGCTGCGGCGGTTGTAACGGTGCTGATCCTTTGTATTGCTATGTCTTCTTTATTCGCAGTTGTGCTGGGATATTCAAGGGTGCCTTATGCAGCAGCAGTAGATGGTAATTTTTTCAGGATTTTCGGCAAGCTCCATCCCACCAAGAACTTTCCTTATATCTCCCTGCTCGTACTTTGCGGCCTGGGTCTTATTTTCAGTTTATTGATGAAACTAAAGGATGTGATCGATTCTATACTGGCGATGCGGATCGTCGTTCAGTTCATGGCGCAGGCGATAGGAGTGGTGCTATTACGAAGAAAAATGGGCAGTTCAGGATTGCCATTCAGAATGTGGATGTACCCGATCCCGGTCATTTTATCACTTATCATCTGGGCTTATCTTCTTTACAACAACCCGTTTGCGTTATATGGCGGGCTGATCGCCATCATTGGGGTAGCGGTCTTTTTTGCGATAAGAAGATCCCGCACTTCAATACAGGAGTAGCTCGTTTATTGTTTGCTTCCGGGCTGTATCAGGAAGCCGCTATTGCTGCCTGCTACCGTAGTAGGCACTTCACCATTCCATTTTTGAATTTTGATATACTCAATGTATAACGGTGTCAGCGAAAGTTGTTCTTTCTTGATCGCCTCTGCACGGCCCGCAGCAATGATGACCGCTTGTGCTGAGTCCCCTCTTGCCTGTGCTATCTTACGCTCAGCTTCTGCTATGGCAACCTGCCGCTGGTTCTCTGCTACCTGTACTTCCTGTATAGCTCTCGTTTTGGCCACAATGCTTTCCGATATTTCTTTCGGGGGAACAATATTGGTCCGCAATTGTGATACATTGAACCATTGCGATACCCGTTTATTACATTCTTTGATGATAGAGGACTCAAATTCTTCCCGGTGGTTGAATATAGAGTCAACAGTATAACGATTGGCGACATCATTCACCGAACCAACAATGGCATTTTTCAGCCAACCCTGCTCCATTTCTTTTACCCCTACTCTTAAATTCTGGAACATATCGGCCACATTCCCTGCATTGATAGAATAGTTGAAAGAAGGCTTGATGGTAGCCCTGAACCCTCCGCGGGTCACAATATCAGCTTCTTCATAATCTATATGCTGCTGGTGGATCGGGAATTCGTAGATGCGGGATATCCATGAATTATAGAACACCCAGCCGGTCACGTATTCTGTTTTTCCCACGCCACGGTTGTCACCCACATTACTCACTTTGATGCCTACATGGCCTGCATCGATTCTTTCAATGTCTATCGGGTTGATAGCGGCAATGAACAATGAAATAATGAAGGCTGTCAGCAGCCGCCAGATCCCTTTGGCCCTGAACTTTCGGTTCTCTTCTGTGTAAGTACTTTTTTTGAAAACCTGTAATGCAAGGCCCAGGATGATAAAGGCAAGGATAAAGGTGATGATACCGATCATTTTATTTTATTTTTAAAGTAGAAAAGGAATGAGAGTATATGCCAGGTGAATAGACCCAGCAGTATCGCCAGCAGGACAATAAACCCCGCTGTGGCCAGCCAGCTTCCGGATATATCAAAATCAGTAAGCCATGTGATCAGTAAAAAATTGGCGGAAGCGTGTAATGCAAGGGCAGTAACTCTCCAAAACAGTTTGTCCATTCGTCGAAATTCTCCTTATCGAAGATACAGAAACGTCATCTATGCTATCAAACTGTCCCCGTTTCTTCTCCACATATTCACATACTACAGGTGCAGCTGCTGCGTTAAATCATTTTTCTGTTACATTTGTCCATAATCAAACCCCATTGAATGAATCATCCTAAGGGAAAACTGATAGCCATCGGAGGAGCAGAAGATAAAGGAACTGACCTGGAGAAAGGAGAGATACACCGGAATAACCTCAATTTTTTTGAACTCGGTATTCTTCGCCGTGTGGTAGAAGAAGCCGGGGGAAAATCATCCCGCATTGAAGTCATCACTACCGCATCTATGATCCCTTATGAAGTAGGTGAGCATTACCTTGATGCATTCGGTAAGATCGGCTGTACCAACATTGGCCTGCTGCATATACGCACCAGACAGGATGCTATGAACCCCGAATATGTCGATCGTATCCGGCAATGTGATGCGGTAATGTTCACCGGAGGTAACCAGTTGCGGTTAAGCGCTACCGACGGGGGAACAGAGTTTCTCGCCATCCTCCGTAAAAGATATCTTGAAGAGAATTTCCTGATCGCCGGCACATCGGCGGGGGCAATGGCCATGAGCAATACGATGATCTATGAAGGCAATGCGACCAGGGCGCACCTGAAAGGGGAAGTAAAGATCACAACCGGTCTTGGTTTTGTCAATACCGTGATCATAGATTCTCATTTTGAAAAAAGAGGAAGATTCGGCAGGCTGGTGCAGGCGGTAGCTGCCAACCCATCTTGTATCGGTATCGGGTTGGGAGAGGATACCGGTATGCTGATCACAGAAGGGAATAAGATGGAAGCGATCGGCAGTGGACTGGTTGTTATTATTGATGGCCATGAGATACTTCATTCTAATATT
>JAEUVK010000144.1 GCA_016787135.1 Chitinophagaceae bacterium
CCTTTCGATCTTTGCTTTTGCCCACACAAATTTTTTATCTGCTCCTGCAACAGCAAATTGTCTTAGCTCTTCACCATCATTTGTTACCAATCCGCTGCCTAAGCCGGTAAAACTGATGATGATTTTATTGCCATCTGTCACGGATGACTCATAAAGGGGGCCGGAGTGAACGATGTTCTCTCCGTAAGCGATCTTCGAAGCCGCCAACGCCAACCTTTCTCCCACATCTTTTTTGTTATCCGGATGTATATCATTCCATTCTCCCAGATCAATGGCGACGACCATCCCCGTACCCGGAACAGATAAAGAGTTTAGTTGTGCTTCTCTTAGTTCTGCCCACTGGCTTTCTGAAGGAGTATAGGTTGCATCCATATAATTGGGAAGCTGGACAAATAAAAAAGGTATATCACCCTGTTGCCATTTAGTGCGCCAGTCGGCAATTTGTGCAGGCTGCAGCTTTGCATACTCTGATGCTCTTCCGGCATTACTTTCGCCCTGGTACCACAGGAAGCCTTTTATGGTGTAATTAATGACCGGAGCGATCATGGCATTATATAACGCCGCCGGCTGATTCTGTGCATTGATACCGCCACCGCCAAACCCACCGCTTCGGGGTTCATAGACCTCTCCAACTTTATATTGCCATGTCCCTTTCAGGTCAACCGTATCATTGCCGGTAAACAGGCAATAAGGTTTATCAGGAACAAATCCTCCCTTGCCGTTTGTATTGGTGACTTTTACTACGAATACATTTTTACCTGCTTTTAATATATCAGCCGGTACATTATATCTTCTTTGCGGATACTGATAAGTAGTATTGCCAACCTGTTTGCCATTAATATACAGTACGTCGGCATCAACAATTCTGCCCAGGAAAACTTTCGCAGGTTTACCTGTCATCGACGCAGGCACATCAATTTCTTTCCTGTACCAGACGACACCATTGAGATCTTTGATGCCCTGGTCTTCCCAGTAACCGGGAATATTGATAGTATGCCAGGCTTTGGGAACATAGGTTACATCATACCAGGGTATTGGCCCCGTCAGGCCTTTGTCCTGTGGTTGTGCAGGCCGGGCAGGACTATTGGCAAAGGCTCTTCTGTTTAGTCCATTAACATAAGCTGTGTCCTTATTTTTCTGTATCGTTGATTGTATCTCAGGGAACTCTTTTAACCCTTCCTCACTTATCCATGCTTCGATGGGCGTACCTCCTACGCTTGCATTGATCAAACCAATGGGTGTATGGTATTTTTCATAGATCTTTCTTGCAAAGAAATAGGCCACGGCAGAAAATGGTCTTACCTCTTCACCTACGGCAGGCTTCCAATACCCCGTGGGCAGGTTGTCCTGCTGACCTTGCAGATGAGTCATCGTGGGCATCCAGAATTGCCGTATCTGCGGGTAATTAGCTTCAGCGATATCTTTTGCATAGGTCACATCATGAATATTCATTTGATGCACCATGTTCGATTGACCGGAACATACCCATACATCGCCGAACAGGATATCTTTAAGTGATATTCTATTATTGCCGGTAATATCCATTGTGTAAGGGCCACCTGCTTTCATGGGTGATAATAGAACAGACCACTTGCCATCACTGCTGGTTTTTGTCTTATAGGTCCTGCCGTTGAATTTTACTGATACTTTTTCACCTGCCGATGCCCATCCCCATATTTTCACTTTACAATCTCTTTGTAATATCATGCTGTCCCTTACCAGCCGCGGCAATCTGATCTGTGCGGCTACAGTAAGTGATAAAGAGAGTGTCAAAGCAGTTAAAAGAATTCTCATGACTAAGAGTGATTATACTTTATAAGGATCGATAGTTTGTATCGTTCCGTCATCATTGTATATAATTTCTGTTACTTTTACAGATCGCAGGTGTGTCACCCCTTTTGACAGACTTGAATCGTGATAGAACAGATACCATTTTCCGTTAAACTCGCAAATGGAATGATGTGAGGTCCAGCCGACCACAGGATTTAAAATTCTTCCTGCATACGTGAATGGCCCATAAGGATCATCACCCATCGCATAACATAAGTAATGTGTGTCACCGGTTGAATAAGAGAAATAGTATTTGCCTTTGTACTTGTGCATCCATGATGCTTCGAAAAACCTTCTGTCATTATCGCCTTGTAATAATGGCAGACCCTTTTCATCCAATACCACCACGTCTTTGGGTGTCTCGTCAAACGCCAAAAGATCATCGCTAAGCCTGGCTACTTTGGCACATAAAGCAGATTCATCATCATTTGGTAAATGAGCAAACGGGCTTGATGCATCTGCGGCATTAAAATTTCCCTTTCTCCAGCGTTGTAACTGGCCACCCCATATACCACCAAAATACATGTAGTATTGGCCATCATCATCTTTGAAAACAGCAGGATCTATGGAAAAACTTCCTTTGATAGCCTCCGGTTGTGCTATAAAAGGGCCGATAGGTGAAGTACTGGTCGCAACACCAATACGAAATATGCCATCATAGCCTTTTGCCGGAAAGAATAAATAGTACTTGCCATCTTTCTCTGCTGCATCCGGCGCCCACAATTGCTTTTCAGCCCAGGGCACATCCTTTACATGTAATGCTACTCCATGATCAGTTGCTTCCGTTTCAGCAGGATGGTTTATTGAGAGCACGTGATAATCTTCCATGGCAAAATGACTCCCCAGATCATCAAATGCATCACCTGCATCAATATCATGTGAAGGGTAGATATAGATCTTTCCATTGAACACATGGGCTGAAGGATCGGCAGTATATATTTGTTTAACTAATGGCTGCGAAATAGCTTTCCGGTTCAGTTCGTCAAAGTCAATATGTGCAATGCTGTCTTCTGGCATAAACGGGTTTTTATATTATTGGTCTGTTCTTTAATTACGTCTTTGTTTCAGGTCGCTTTCGATCTGTACTTCCATTTTCTTGTTTATTTCATAAAAAAACAGGAGAACTACTGCAATAAGAAAGGGTATGGCCGGGTAAATGCTGATCAGCATTTTAGTTCCGTTAATGGCCGTGTCTGTTTGTGGCGTTGTGCTGTTAGCTACATAGTGGTATTGACCCAATATCCATGACACCAATGAACTGCCTATGCTTAACCCGGCTTTCAGTCCAACCATCATGGCGGAAAATATGATGGCGGTGGCACGACGGTTGTTTTTCCATTCACTATAGTCTGCCACATCAGCGATCATCGTCCATAAAATGGGAGTACTGATGCCATAAAAAAAGCCGTGTAAGATTTGTGTACCAAATATGATACCTATGGATTTTGGCGGGAAGAAATAAAAGAGAATAAGAAACAGGGTGGAAATAAACAATGATGTCATAAAAACATTACGCTTGCCATATCGGTTAGCAAACCATTGCGATAACATTATCCCGACCAGGCCCATTAAAATACCGCCGCCATTAAATACACCCAAACCCAATGAAGTATCGTTTTCAAAAGTGGGTAGGAATTTTTTGAATGGCTCCAGGAATGCAGTCAACTCAGCCTTATCTACATAGTTTTCAAAATAGTAAACATAAGCTCCTCCTTTCAATGCCAACGTTATGAAGATAAGTATGGTAACAAGCAGCATTATTATCCAGGGCTTGTTCTTTATCAGGTCAGCTAAATCTTCTTTTAAACTTGATCTTTGTTCCGGTTTTGGGATTATTCTTTCTTTTGTAGTGAGGAAGCAAATAATAAGCATGATCGTTCCGATAATGGCCAGCACAGTCATTACTTTAGATATGCCTATAGCTTTTGCCTCTACACTTTCACCGCCACCTGCTTTAATGATGAAATTGTACATAAATACCTGAACAAAGAATTGGGCAAACATTACCGCCACAAAACGATAAGAACCGAGGCTGTTGCGTTCCTTCATATCACCGGTAATGACACCACTCAAAGCGCCATAGGGTAAATTGTTAGCTGCGTATAACAATAATAGCAGCGCATAAGTGATCACTGCATAAATAACCTTGCCCTGGTAATCAAACCCGGGTGTTCTGAAGGCGAGCAATGACACAACACCCAGCGGAACGGCAGTCCACAAGATCCACGGACGAAATTTACCCCATTTACTTTTTGTTCTGTCTGCAATAGCCCCCATGATAGGATTAAATACAAAGGCAGCAATTAATCCCACCACCAGGGTTAAAATGGATGCATGCTCAGCTTTTAATCCGTATATATTCAGATAGTAGTAAGATATCCATGTTACTAATGTTTGAAATACCAGGTTGGCAGCAAGGTCTCCCAGGCTATAACCGATCTTTTCGAACACCGATAGTTTCTGTGAACTTGTATTCATCTCTGCTATATTTATCTATTGATTAAAACGCCTTTTTTCCTGCGCTCTTTGTTTTTGTTTCAATGACCCTGTAAAATGCTGGCTTGGGTTTGAATTCCCTGTCGAACAACAAAGGATAATTGGTACGGCCACGGATGGGCCATCCATTCAGCCAGGATTGGCCGTCATTTACACCCCATAAAGTGATGCGGCTGACCTGGCCTTTGTATTTTAGAAAGAGATTGAACAGGTCTTCATAACCCTTCGATTGTTTTACCTGCATAGAATCAGGAAGGCCATTGATATAAGGATTCATTTTGGCGCTGTACTCTGCTTTCATGTTTACATCAGCGGCATCGGAATCCCATGGATTGGGCAACACGCCAAGATCCAGTTCGGTGAACATCACTTCAATACCTAATTTGGAGAATTCAACAATGCTTTCTTCGATATCCTTTAATGGTACATTGGATGCTCTCCAATGCCCCTGTATGCCTACACCATCGATGCGTACACCGGCTGCCTGCAGTTTTTTGATAATAGCGATAGCTCCTGCTCTTTTCTTTGGCTGCTCGATATTGTAATCGTTATAATAAAGTTTGGTATTCGGAGCTGCTTTCTGTGCGAGGCGAAACGCTTCTACTATATAATCTTCGCCCAGTTTTTCCAGGAAAATGGATTTGCGCAGGCTGCCGTCTTCTTCGAGCGCTTCGTTGACCACATCCCATGAAGTGATCTTTCCGTCATACCTGCCAGCTATGGTAGTGATATGATCAGTAAAAAAATGCCTGACAGAATCCGCATCTTTCATCCTGCGTACAAAGGCCGGCAACTGGCTATGCCAGATAAGCGTGTGGCCGTTGATCTCCATTTTATGCTTTTGTCCGTAGGCTACTATTTTATCTGCCAGGTCAAAATTATATTTATCCCATTCCGGGTGTATGATCTCAGCCTTCATGATATTCTCCGGTGTGATGGCATTGAACTGCTGCGGCACCAGTACGGCTGCATTGGGCTCCTTTTCTTGTATCTGTTGCCCATTCAACGCAGCACCGATAGCAAAATCTTTTTGGAAGGTCTCCTTAAGCGATGGCATTTCTGAAGAAGAAGTTGTTTTTTTGCTGTTGGAGCAATCTGCAACCAATAAGCTGATAGCGCTGACAGCTATTGCAAAGGTGACTTTATGTAGCATACTTTTATTATTTCTTAGGTTTTAAAATTGTTTCAGGCGGGCCAAGATAACTGGTCTTTACGCCACCAAAATCCAGTACTAACTTTTGCAAAACGACACCACTATTCACCATCCAGTACTTCACGGTATGTTTTCCGGGTTTGGTAATCGTATGGGTAGTTGTTTTAATAATAATATTCTCTGCAACCCATTTGTTCCAGATGCCGCTGATACTGTTTTTATCTTCTTTATTGATGCTGACGATCTGCGGAGTTTCATCGTCTATGGATATGGCATACTGCAGTCCATTTTCTGTACTATGGAAATTGAGGGTGGGGGAGAAGTAGGCATTTAATTTAAAATTGCCTTCGCTATAGGTATAGAACTCATATTCCAGGTGGGGTGAACTTCCGCCGGATTTTTGTTCCTGTGCGGTAACAGGAAAACTGATAATAGCATTGCCTGTTCTGCCATGATCTGGTAATATTTTCCAGGTGATGCCATTTGTACTGACCGCTTTTGAATAATGAGAAGCTTCCATTGATATATACGTATCCAATTCATAAAAGACATTGCCTTTGTGGTTAACCGGGATCAAATGAAATGATGAGAGACTGGTGCTGTCATATTCCGGTCCCGGTGTTATAATGGAATCTGCGGGTACATATTGTACACCGGGCATTTTCTGCCTGGGGGGTTGCTGCCAGTAAGTATAGCCGATATGTGTCTGGCTCATCATGTGGTTCCATTTGCCATTGTTCAGTTGGTGGTAGTGAAGAGTGATCAATGAATCATTAGTGTATAGTTGTTTTACTTTATCTGCATAATCGTTTGCCGTCGCATATTTATTTTTATAGGCCGCTTTATTCAGAGCAACATTATAATACATCTCATTCAGATTGGCACAGGCTTTCACCGGGTGAAGCACCAGTTGGAAATAGGCATCGCTGTATTCAGCGGGTAAAAGATTATTGATCTGCTCCGCTTTTTTCAGCAAGTAGTTGTAGTCGCTAACTATTCTATTCCATTCATTGTAATTAGAACTATAGGTATTTGCATCGAGCAGTTCCGGCTTACGGCGCCCGTTATATTTTGTGTATTGGGAAATGATTTTTGCGATGTCTTTCGCTTGTTTGCTTCCAAACTGGGCCGCTGCCCATCGTTCGGTATATTTCTGCAGGTCAGCCGGGCCGATCTTCGTCGGATTCCATGCATAATCCAAAAAGAAAGAGATTGGAAACTCCATAGGTTTGATGTCGCCAACATTCACGATCCATATTTGCCTGGCTTTAAACTCCCAGGCAAGATGCATTTGTTCCCATACCCTGGCGATAGGATTTGTGTTCAGCCATTTGTAATTACGTGGTCCGCCGACGTAATCAAAATGATAATAAATGCCGTAACCACCTGCTCTTGGTTTTTCATCTAGCTTCGGCAGTTTCCTGATATTCCCCCAGTTGTCGTCACATAGTAGTAATGTCACATCATCAGGAACCCGCATGCCTTTATCATAGTAATCCTGAACCTCTTTATACAGCGCCCATAATTGGGGTGTTTCAGCAGCGGGTTTGCCGGTTACTTCTTCAATGATATTTCTCTGTTCTTTGACAATTCTTTCTAATAAGGCCGTTGCTGTTTCCCTTGACATCGGTTCATCCCCATCTCCCCGCATGCCTACACTTACGATCTTTTCATTCGCGGCCCGTTTCATGCCGCTTCTCCAGAATTCTTTCAGGCGAACTTCATTACTGTCGTAGTTCCATTTGCCTTTGCCATATCGCCTCCATTCATCGTGTGCCCGCATCAACGGTTCGTGGTGCGAGGTACCGATGACGATGCCCCAGTCATCCGCCGCTTTGATGTTGAGCGAATCATCATCATAAAAAGCATTCCCCCACATAGCCGGCCAGATATAGTTTGCTTTGAGACGGATCATCAGTTCAAAAACTTTTTCGTAAAAGAGATGATTAAAGCCTCCGAACTTCTCTTTGCTCCAGCCGGAAAGTGCAGGCGCTTCATCATTGATAAAGATGCCGCGGTATTTTACCAGGGGTGCATCTGTTTTGTAAAACCCCTTATTGATGAATACTGCTGATCTCTTTTTGACCGGTACATCTGCCCACCAATACCAGGGAGATACACCTATTTGCTGTGAGACTTCCGCTACTCCATACGCCGCACCCCTTCTGTCATTACCGGCGATCACCAATGCATGTTGAACCCCTTTGAATGGATTTGCAACAGTTTGAATCAGGTATCCTTCCCATTTGTTTTTTGTTTTATCCGGGTTGATCTTCTTTTGCTCTACGAGCTTTTTAATCAGTGATGACTTTTCTAATGTTCCGATGATGATAATACTTTTTGCTGAGGAAGGGAGGGCATGGGCCAGTACAGGTCTGATACCTGTTACTATTTCAATGTCATTTTGCAGCAAGGACGCAGATTTTTGAATAAGCGAAAGATCATTTTCATCGGTGCAGATAAGCGCAGCACTGCCCGAAGCAGCAAGTGCAAAATTGTTGGCCAATGGCTTATCCCCGATCAGCGGTTGTGCCTGAACAGAAACAGCCAGGCAAACCCAAAGCAGCGGAAGCAATACGTTTCCCTTGTACATCCTGAGTTTTTAGATGTAATTAAAAGATACCAGCAGCGATTATACAGGCAGTGAAGTTCTTCGCCAGGATACTTTGGATCAATAAAATGTATATCATTAAAACCCTATAGAGTTTCCTCCGTCAACAGGTAAAACAACACCGGTAATATATTTCGCAGCGTCTGATGCCAGGAATAAGGCCGCTTCACCAATATCATCCGGTTTTCCCATATACCCCATTGGGGTTCTGCCGAATACTTTTTGTTTTCTTTCCGGATCAGTGTTCAGCGCTTTCGCTGTCATGTCTGTTTCAATAAAGCCGGGCGCAATAGCATTGACACGAACTCCTTTCGGCGATAATTCCACTGCCATAGCTCTTGTCATGCCATCGATCGCAGTTTTAGAAGCACTGTAAGCAATTACCTTGGGTAAACCATATTGGGCCGCCATTGAACTGATATTAATTATCGAGCCATTCCCTTGTTTCAGCATCTGCTTCACCACTTCCCTTGATATGGCAAATACAGAGCACAGGTTAGTGGTGATGACGCTTTGGAACTCTTCATCAGTCACTTCTGTAAACTCTTTCTTCATGTTGATCCCGGCATTGTTCACCAGGATATCAATATGGCCGAACCGGGCTGTTATCTTTTCAATGAATCCGGGTATTGCTGAGAGATTGGTGACATCACAGGTCATGGGATAACAATGGTCGCCAAGCTGATCCTTTGCCTTTTTTAGTTTTTGTTCATCACGGCCTACTATAATGGTGTCAATTCCGTTCGTCGTGAATTTCTCTGCAATGGCCAATCCGAGTCCAGAGCCGCCACCTGTCACTATCGCCACTCTTTTTTTAGTTGTACTCATGGTATTGTATAGTTAGTTTCAGTAATCAGTTCTCTCTTTAGCCTTAGTTACCCGGAGCAAAAGGGAACCTGAGGCTCTTATAATATTCTAAAGTTTTATCCGGTTGCTCATGTTTACCAGGTACCGGCATTTTAGCAAATGTCTGAAAGTATAACAAACAGGCATTTCTCCACCATATCGCTTCATTCACCTGTATTGCCAGCAGCATTTTCACCTGTGAGAATCGTTCTTTGTCGATGAACTTTTCTAATTTATCCCATTGCCCCTGAACAGCCTTAATAGAGTCAACACCTTCATAGTATTTATAACAAAGCTCTTCCCACAGCGTTCTTCCTGATCTCATTTTATGGTTCCATCCGACATGATGAAACCATAAGAGATATTCATCAGGACAGGTATTCACATTTTTCCATCGATCAGCTACTTCATTCGCATATTGAGCTAAGGCATTGCTTCCTGTGGTAGTCCTGTCGAATCCAATTCCGGCACTATCTGCCCTATGATAATAGACCGGGTTCCAGTCGGCCCTTGGTAAATTAGCAGACCACGGTGAAGGACCGTAATGATGACCATTGCCCATGATATGATTAAGACCAAGTGGTGTCATATAATTCACCAGTATTTGATGTGAAGCAAGCATGAACCTTTTGGTAATGTCAACAAATATTTTTTCATTGGTAAATGTTTGTCGGATCCATTCATCCGCTATTTGTGATGAAGCAAGATCATGATCCCATGCCAATCTGCCATAGGCATACCAGTTGGCTTGTGCAAAGGGGTGACCGGTCCAGTTACGGTCATTACCAATATTGGCCACACCTGCCATAGCAGAAATGGTATGTCCATCCAATGAGCCATCCACTATTTGTGCCACTGTTGAACCTTTACCTTTTGAATAAGTGTCAGCATCTAATACTTCTTTGAACATTGTTGACAGGTAAACTAAATTTGTTCCCTGTCCCAGGTATTCCTGCGTGACCTGGAATTCCATCATCAATGGTGTGTTGGGCATGGCCCCGAATAAAGGATGAAAAGGTTCCCGTGGCTGAAAATCTATCGGGCCATTCTTTACCTGTACCAGTACATTCTTTCTGAATTGTCCGTCTAATGGTTTGAATTCATTGTACGCCTGCTTGAAGCGGTCATCAGGAGTTTCGTTGCTATACACAAATGCACGCCACATCACAATGCCGCCATGGGACGCAACTGCGTCGGCAAGCATATTGGCCCCATCGGCATGTGATCTTCCATAATTCTGTGGCCCGGGCTGGCCTTCTGAATTGGCCTTTACCAAAAAGCCGCCAAAGTCCGGAATGTATTGATAAATCTCATTTGTTTTATTTTTCCACCATTGCTGCACTTCTGTATTTAAAGGATCGGCAGTTTTCAAGCCTCCGATCTCAATCGGGGCGCTGAATCTTGCAGTCAGGTACACTTTGATGCCATATGGACGAAAAGTATTGGCCAATGCAGCTACTTTTTCAAGATAGGTCTTTGTCAGTACAAGCGCATTGGCGTTGACATTTGTAAGAACAGTGCCATTGATACCAATAGAAGCATTGGCTCTTGCGTAATCAATATAGCGCTGATCAATATAATCAGGAAGTTTATGCCAGTCCCAGATCGAAAAACCTGCATAGCCTCTTTCAACTGTCCTGTTGAGATTATCCCAGTGATTCAGGATGCGGTTTTGAATTTTTGGTACTGACAGGATATTTATCTTGTCAATTGCCTGTTGCGTTTGAAGGAGGCGAAGAAAGTAAAACGTTCCATAGAGGACGCCGATGTCGGTGTTTGCTGCTATGGCAATTATTTTTTTGCCATTAAATACTGTTGATATAATAATGAAGCCTTCCTTACCGGCTTTTGCCAGGTGGTTTCCCAATGAAAGCGAACTAATCACCTTGAGGGTTGGCGTTCCGGCAACAATAGTTCCATCTGTGATTTTATTGGCCGGTAAAATTTTCTTCCCAAGTAATCCCTGCAAGCCGTTCTGTAATTCTTCTTTCGCAATAGCAGCAGTAGCAGAGTTACCGCTGGTTACTATGGCTGTAATGCCCGTGCGATACTTATTTAAAACAGTTTTATCAGATAGAAGATCGTAACGCAGCCATAACCTGTAGCCATCTTCTGCCAGCAGGGTGCCTGCTATCAGGAAGGTCAGTAAGAGTATCAATGGCTTTTTCATTTTGGCTGCAATCTTTTATCCTGTTTATTTTTT
>JAEUVK010000159.1 GCA_016787135.1 Chitinophagaceae bacterium
GATAATGCAGACTGGGAAATAAGCTGCGAGATCAGGGATTATTCCTTCAGCACATCTGGTGTAGCCAATAACCAGAGCGCCACCAACAGGATCAACGTATCGGTGCACATTATTTTGAATAATATCAAGGGAGGCGAAACGAAAGAGTATGATGTCAGCCGCAATTTTGATTTTTCTGCCAATCAATCGCTGCAACAGGCCGAAGCCAGTTTACTTACCGAAATGATCCGCGGACTGACCGATGATATTTTCAATCGTCTTTTTTCCGACTGGTAAGTTTTTTCCTTCTTACTTTTTACAGGTATTACTTTAATTTGCATCTATGAACAGGGCAGTTGATCAATTGGCTATATCCATTTTCAGGAAACCACTGAATGAATGCTGGGAGGATGACCTGCGCAAATTGTCCCTTCAATATCCCTGGTTTGCTCCTGCCCAGTTGCTATACGCTAAAAAACTACAGACAGGTAACCCGTCTTTATATGAAGACCAGGTTCAGAAAACAACATTATACTTTCCCAACCGGGTATGGCTACATCATTTATTGACTGGGAATGACCAGGCAGAGATACTGTCCCGGGCTTTACCTGCAGAAGAACTGAAACCCGCAGAAATGGGAAAAGCGCAGGTATCGGTCATTTTACCCGGGGAATCTTCATCTCCTGAGCCCACCATCGCGGAAGCAGATGCTGAACCTGCTAATGAAGAAATGGTAACAATAGCTGATCAGCCTGTTGAAGAAATGGCTTCTGTTGATTCACCGGATACCACCGTACAGCCTGAAGTGCTGGTTAGCGAACCTGTTAATGAACCCGGGGCTATCATCGATCATGATACAGAAGAGAAAAGCACAGGATCAGAAACGGAAATGGCTGACGAACCTGCTCTCCGGATGCCCGCTTTTAAAATTGAACCCATCAATCCTGCTATTGCCCCATTAAGTTTTCAGCCATACCATACGGTTGATTATTTCGCTTCCCAGGGAATTAAATTCAAAGAACAGGAAAAGCCAAAGGATCGTTTCGGTCAGCAATTATTAAGCTTTACCGAATGGCTGAAAACACTTAAAAAGATGCCTGCATCTGAGATAGCGGCTACCGTCAGCGACCCCGGGGCTGAGAAAAAAGTGGAGCAATTAGCCGAGCATTCTTTGGCCGAACGGCATGTGGTGACAGAGGCAATGGCGGAGGTATGGATCAAGCAGGGAAACTATGCCAAAGCCGAAGATATATACCGGAAATTAAGTTTGCTTGATCCCCCGAAAACCGCTTATTTTGCAGCGAAAATTGAAGAATTAAAGAAAACGAGCTGACATGACAATCTTATTTGTGATTCTGATCATCCTTGCCTCTGTGGTACTTGGTTTTATCGTATTGGTACAAAACCCTAAAGGTGGTGGCCTGGCCGGCACTTTTGCGGGTATCTCCAACCAATTCATGGGTGTAAAACAAACTACTGATGTGCTGGAAAAAGGCACCTGGATCTTTGCCGGGGTGATCGGCGTTCTTTGCCTCGCATCCACATTCTTTATTCCCAAAGCGGGAACCACTGCTTCTCCGTCAAATACAAATGCTACTGAAGCAACGGTACCTGCCGGGCAACCATCACAACCGAACAACACAGTGCCTTTGCAGACAACACCTCCTGCTACTACACCTAACCCGTAATCGCTTAACTTATTATAAATTTCCATTCCCTGTCGTAACTGGCAGGGTTTTTTGTTTATTTTGTTAGCCATAACTATGAAAAAGAAGATCCTTCTCGCCACAATGGCCTTTATTATTTTGCTCGCCGGTTTTTTTGCCTGGAAGCTTTTTGGCCCTGCTGTTTCCGTCAACCAGGAAAGCTATTTGTTTATTAAAACAGGATCATCTTACGAAGATGTGCAAAAGGAGTTGACCCGGAATGATTTTATTGGCGGCAATATATGGTTTGGCATGGCATCAAAGATCATTGGCTATAAAAAGGTAAAGCCCGGCCGTTATAAACTCAGTGATGGAATGAGCATGACCAGTCTTGTCCGCTTGCTGAATAACGGCCATCAAACGCCTGTCAATTTTGTGATCACTAAGATCAGGACAAAAGAAACACTTGCTGATAAGATCGGGAATGCATTTGAATGCGATTCCCTGCAGATGATAGATTTTCTGAATGATCCTGACTCACTGAAACCGTATGGACTTGACACCAATACTGTGATGGCTGTTGCGATGCCATTCACTTATGATATCAAATGGAACACTACTCCTTCCCGTATATTTCAGCAGTTCTATACGGCATATAAAACATTCTGGAGTGAAGAAAGAAAGCAAAAGGCCGATAGCCTGAAGCTTACCCCTTTGGAAGTATCTGTATTGGCATCTATCATTGATGAAGAAACCAATGCGGCCGTTGACCGGCCTGATATCGCCAGTGTTTACCTCAACCGTATTAAGAAAGGGATGCCTTTACAGGCCGATCCTACCCTGAAGTTCGCTTTGAAGAATTTTGGGCTAAAACGGGTATTGAATGAACACAAGAATGTAGTATCACCGTACAATACTTACATAAACAAAGGCCTGCCCCCGGGCCCTATCTGTACGCCGCAACTGGAGACAATAGATGCAGTATTGAACTCACCGCAAACAGATTATTTGTACTTTGTGGCTAACAGTGATTTCAGCGGTACGCATATTTTCACAACCAATTATGAAGACCATATGAAATATGCCCGGCTCTACCAGGAAGAATTGAATAAACGGAACATCAAATGAACCTGCCCCAGTTGCTGACACGGATCAAACGGAGATTTCTTGTCTCAGTTCCTGTCAGTTTTGTGATCAGGAAAAGTAAAAGAATATTTCTTCCGGGTTTCCAGGGCATACCCTTATTTGACGTCGTACGTTTTTTCTTTTTACAGGCAAAAAAAACAGGGTTTACAGAAAGGGCCTCCGCTATCTCTTTTAATTTCACCATGGCGATACCACCTGCTATCATTTTTCTTTTTACCCTTTTGCCTTATATGCCTATTTCAAAGGATTTCATCAACCAGCTTTTCCTGCTGATAAAGGACATAGTACCGGGTGAAAAGAACAATGCCGGCCTGATCAAATTTCTCATGGATATTCTTCATAAACCGAGAACAGGGTTACTTTCCACCGGTTTTCTGCTGGCCATGTTCTTTTCTTCCAATGCCATGATGGGAATCATGCGTTCATTCGACAAACAATATATTGGTTTTATCAAACGGGGAGAGCTTCACCAGCGATGGGTGGCGCTCAGGCTTACCTTTATCATTTTCATTCTGTTCTTTCTTTGTTTACTGGCCCTTATTACCCAGGGGGCTGTGTTGAAATGGTTCGGGATAAAAAGTAAATTGTGGCTGGCGGTGATCTATGACATACGATGGTTATTGATCATCCTGCTTTTCTTTTTTTCAATTTCATTTATTTACCGGTGGGCTCCTGCTGTGCATAAAAAATGGAAGATCATCAGCCCGGGTTCGATCCTCGCTACTTTCCTGATGATCGTCTTCACGCTGGCATTCTCTTATTATGTCAGCAATTTTTCCAATTACAACGAATTGTATGGCTCGATCAGCACCATACTGATTATCATGCTGCTTATATATTTCAATTCACTGGTATTACTGATCGGCTTCGAGTTGAATGTGAGCATCAGTTCCCTTAAACACGAGGTGGATGAAAGGAATAAAAAACTTTCAGGCGGCAACCATCCTGTATGATTTTTGTTGAACTTTGGTAACAACCCCCAAAAACTGAGTATATGAAAAAGATCTTTTTTGCCGTATTCCCGATAGCTGTTATTGCCATTATGGCTTTAAGGCCTGTCGCCGACCCACTCGCCATCGGCTCTGCGATCCCTGATGCAGGAACAAAAATGAAAGATATTTCCGGCAAGGAAGTGTCATTCAAAGATGCCATGAAAGAAAACGGTCTGCTCGTGATGTTCAGTTGCAATACCTGCCCGGTGGTGCATAAATATGAATCAAGAACTGTAGAGTCATGCAAAAAGGCTTTGGACAATAAGATCGGTGTCATCCTTCTCAATTCTAATGAAGCCTATCGTGAAAAAGGCGACTCTTATGACGATATGAAGGATTATGCAAAGAAATTAGGATATGGCTGGAATTATGTAGTGGACCAGAATTCCGCGATGGCCGATGCCTTTGGAGCTACCCGCACCCCGGAAATATTCCTGTTTGACAAAAGCGGAAAATTGGTTTACCATGGGGCTATTGATGACAACTCCGGCAGCCCGGATGAAGTGACACGCAAACATTTATCCATTGCCATTGATGAATTGGTAACCGGCAAGGATGTTTCTACCAAAACAACCAGGTCAGTAGGCTGTACAATCAAAAGATTATAGGCATATAAGCGATAATTTTCACCATGAAATATCCCGTCTTATCAAGGCGGGATATTTTTTTTGAAAAGATTTATGGAAATGAAAAAAGGCAGCATCCCAGTTTTACCGGAATATTATTTACTGACCACAAAAAAACCGCTTATGATTTCCCGCACACTCGTCAACCGCCTGATCATTTTCGCCTTTATGGTATTAGTTGGATTCTCGCTGGCAAAAGCCATCCAGTTCAGAAGTGTTATGGGAATATTACTGGCCCTGACCAGTCTCGGCGCCGGTATTTATTTTTTATACCTGCTGGCCAAAATGAAATATGAACGGGAACAGGAAGAGGCCATTTAATTCTTTCCAAGTATAGCCATGATCTCTTTTTCCAGCGCTTCTTCCTTTATCTGTTCCTCAAAAAACTTGCGGTAGCCTGTTTTATGATTGATAAAAAGCGTGGCCGGGATGGCGCCTGACCATTTCTCGTCCACTTTCGGGCAGAAATAATCGGCATTCGATTCATTCAGCCATACGATAGGCGCCGTGAATTTTCTCTTTGTCGCAAAAGGTCTTAGTTTTTCATAATCCTCTTTCATGTCCAAACTTACGAGCAGGAGCTTTACACTATCCTTTTCATACTTTTTCACCAGTGTTTGAAAGTAGGGTATTTCCTCTATGCAGGGCATGCACCAGGTAGCCCAGAAGTTCACAATAAGCGGGTTTTTGCTGTCTCTTACTATTTTCTCCAGGTCAGTGATCTTTACTTTCTTTATTTCCTGCGCATGGACAGTAGCTGACAGAACAAAAAACGATATCGCCAAAAGTCTTTTCATAATTTATCATTCAACATTCATTATCCTCCCTATACCCCCATTCCCTGAACAATTCATGATACCTGACGTCATCAAGCTTTGGCTGGTTGTAATGCCCGGCATTTGTTTTTTGCCGGAATGCTTCGTACATCGTCACCGCACATGCTACACTGATGTTCAACGACCGGATAATACCTACCTGAGGGATGATGAAATTACCATCTGCCAAAGCCCTGATCTCATCACTGACCCCGGAATGTTCATTGCCAAAGACCAGTGCAATACTTTTGGTCAGGTCAACCGAATATAAATCTACGGCATCACTGCTTAGATGCGTCGTTAAAATGGTTGAATAGCGTTTTCTTAATGATGAAAAACATTCCTCTGCATTTTCGAATTGATGAACCGTGAGCCATTTGGCAGCACTGGAAGAACTTTTGGCGCCCCATTTCTTATGCCGCGGGATCTTTGTGTTGAGAATATAGATATCCTGTACGCCTACTGCATCGCAGGTTCTCATTACGGCTGATATATTATGAGGGTCAAAAACATTTTCCAGCACGACGGTGATATCATGTTGCCGCTTGTTCAGTACCGATGTAAGCCTTTCTTTCCTTTCAGGAGTCATAAAATCGCCGGGGTTTAGCTTGTAAAGCTGCCTAATTTATTTATATTTATAGTTGATGCCTGAATTTCTTTTACAGGATAATAAAAAAGCTATGAAATACCCTGCAACCCAAAAT
>JAEUVK010000184.1 GCA_016787135.1 Chitinophagaceae bacterium
AATATGTTCCTTCGCTGGATGGTGCGAAACGATAATAAAGGTGTTGATTTTGGCATCTGGAAGAACATTTCGACCTCACAACTGATTTGCCCGCTTGACCTGCATGTAGCAAGGGTAGCCAGAAAATTCGGGCTGCTTCGCCGGAAACAAACCGGCTGGCAGGCAGCATGGGAGCTAACAAAATACTTGCGAACTTTGGATAAACATGACCCGGTGAAATATGACTTTGCGTTATTTGGACTAGGCGTCATGGAAAAATATTAGCCCGATGTCATCTATCAGTCCGGAACTGGTTCCCGCAATAAATAAGTCCCTGGAAATAAGCTTACCGGATACTATCAGCCCTGAAGAGTTGAGAAAAAAACTATCCGCTCATATCAATACTCTTATCAACAACGATTTTGAGAAACTCGTCTTCCTGCTTTACCGGGTTGATGTAAACGAAGCAAGAATGAGAGCTTTACTGGCGCATAAAGAAGGAGAGAATGCTGCCGGATTGATCGCAGACCTGATCATTGAACGGCAATTGCAAAAAATAAAATCCCGCCAGCAATTTCGCCAGCGGGATAATAATATTGATGAAAATGAAAAATGGTAGGTTTTGGTAAGCGTCCCCATCCTAAAGCATACCTGAATGGGAATTAATGATTCTTTTCAAACATAAGTTCCTGTACTTTCTCTTTATCCTCTTTCTCTCTCTTCAGGTCGAACATTGTTCCGAACACATGATCCCAGATGGTAGAGCTAACTCCATACCCGTTATGTTCGTTCTTATAATGATGCAGGTGATGGTTTCTCCAGAGTGGTTTCATCCATTTGAAAGGCGGGTTCCAGGCATGGATGGCATAGTGCATGGTACCGTACATCAGGTAGCCGAACAGGAAACCCGGGAAAAACATAAACGCATAGCTTCCCATGATCAGGTACATCAGTCCAAACAAAGTTGACGAAATGATCAGGCTGGGTATTGGTGGCATGAATAATCGCTGCCTGTCCCGCGGGTAATGATGGTGATTACCATGGAGGGTGTACACAAACTTTGTGGCACGGGGCGTTTTAGGCACCCAGTGAAAAATGAACCGATGAGCTATATATTCAAAAAAAGTCCAGAATAACATCCCGCCAAAGAAGGTCAGTAATATCCGGGTTGTGCTGTAATCATATTTTGTAGCCGCGAGATAAATGATATAACTGAGGGTCGGGATATACATTCCCCATATCACCAGAGGGTGAGCTTTTGTCATTGCCTCGAGAAAATCATTCTTGAATAATCTCGCCTGCCCTTTATTATGGATCTTTTCGAAATGCATATTACAAAGATAAGGGAGGACGGTGCTGCAAGACAATAGGCAAACAGAGTTTTAAACGCTTCATTTTCCTGATTTTAGTCAATCCTTAAGAGTTGGTCAACGGTTTGAAAATGATAGCCCTTGGCTGAAAGGTGCCTGATCAGTTCGGGCAACCTGTCATAAAGCTTATCGGTTCTTTTCGGGTCCGTTCCGATATGTACCAGCAGGATAAACCCGTTCATACCGGACGATTTGGAGTTTTCGTAATGGATAATGGAATTGTAGATCGCTTCGCTGTTGCGGTAGTTCTTCATGTCAGGTGTAGTATAGTCAGCTGTACTTAAAGTGCCCGGTGTAAAATTGATCAGTTGCAGGCCCATTTCTCTGGTCCACGCTGCTATCGAATCATTGTACCATTCATAGGGAGGTAAAAAGAAGGCCGCTTTGCCTTTGCTGATACCATACCGGGCAAGCTCCGTATAGTTTTTCAGGAGATCAGTTTTAAACTGCTGCTTTGTCACGAGCAAACTATCCCTCTTTGTCCAGTCGCAGTAAAGCAAATGTTCATCGCTATGCGCACCAAGGTAGTGCCCTTCTTTTTTTAATCGCCGGATGAGCGGAGCAAAAGTGATGCTGCGGTAAAACCTTCCCGTAAAAAAGAAAGAGGCTTTTATTTTTTGCTTTCGCAATGTTTCTGCAATGAAATTACCTCCATCGGCAAATTCATCCCCGGTAAAGACCAGCGCAATATTTTTTTTGGTACTGTCACCCCGGGTGATAGCGCCACGATGATAGGTAAAGCCTCCCTTTCCGGAGGCTGTTATTTTTTTCCTTTAGCAGCTTCTGCCTCCTTCGCAGCGAGTAAATAAATCAAAGAAGCTGTTCCGTCCATTGTCGGTTCGTTGGTACTATAATCACCATAGTCGTCATGATACACCGCCAGGTTACTTTGAAAATCTGCATACTCATCAAGGTCTTTTAGCTGAATGCCGATAAGTCCTTTGTAAATGTTGCCATATACCGGGCCATCTACCAGGCCGCCGTCAATCGGGTAATTCTTTAAATGAGTAAACGCAGAATGAGGATCCACCGGTGTGTCACCCCATGATGGCAGGCCATACACCATTGACGTGCCCCATGGATTACAGCCAAACAGCCAGTCGAAATTAGCCTGTTCCAGTTCTGAAAACTGCTTATCTCCGGTCAGTTCCCGGTACCAGTAACATTGAATAGCAAAGGAAGCAGTAAGATTGTTGCTGCACCAGATAAAGGGTACGCCACGGTAGAAAGCATTTTGTTTGGCTTTGTTCCAAACAAGTTGAATTCCTTTCTTATAATATCCGATCAATGTGTCTTTTGTTCTAGCGGAAAATAGTTTAGCTCCTTCGTAATGCCCAACGTTAATAAAAGGATACCACTGGTAATGTTTAGCCGTATCTTTTCCAAGCCATGGAGTTACTTGCTCTGATTTTGCGTAATACATAAATCCCTTTTCGCTTCTGAAGAAAGTACCGGTCTGTTCTCCGCTTCTTATTTCAAATGCCTGAATAGCTGCTGAGGCAAGTTCCATATCATCTGTCCAGTTATCTTCAGCATATATGTAAGGAGATCTTACCGATGCGGTTTGAGTTACACCTTGCTTTTTAATACCATAAAAAAATGCGGTGACAGCCTTCTTAATTAAAGTATCAGCATAGTCTTTGTTTGTGGTCAGATATATTTCCGCACCCAATGCAAACGCACTGGCAAATTTACCGGCTGTTGAACTCGTCCCTGTCGTGGCATTCATAAACTTGCCTCTTTGCTGCGGTTCACCACTCACAAAATAAACAGGTCGCTCATACCCTCTGCCATAAAACGTATCCTGTCCCGGTATGCGCATGCCCATGTGGTCCCGGTCATCAGCAATCTGGTTGAACATCCAGTCATCCCTCGGGTGCATTTTCAATAACCAGTCCAGCCCCCACTTCGCTTCATCCAGCACATCGGCCATCCCATTTTTCCCATCAAGACCATTAGCCAGCTTTTCATCGGTAAATATTTTTGGAAAATCACGATAAGCCATCAGCAGATGATAAGTAGCATTGGCAGATGTAGTGCTGTACTGCAAATAATCCGATGCATCATGCCAGCCGCCTACCACATCAATTCTTGTGCTGTCTTTGATACCTGCCTTTTCACCATACAACACATAGCCGTCATGTGTATGGCAACTGTCTTTCAGATAGGGATTAAAGCCCGTTCGCTGCTGCCTCATATAGCGCAGGCAAAAATCGGCAGCGCCTTTATAGACGTCATCGCCAATCTCAAACTCAGGCGACTTAACGCCGCCTGCCTGTAAATAATAACGACCAGGTTTTTTAAAGTGAGAAAAATTCAACCGATAAGTTTGCCGGAATGGGCCGTATCCCCCAAAATTGCTACCGGCCTTTCCCGATGTGGCGATTCTTTTGGTGGTAGCTTCAATCAACTGCCAGGTATTGATGCCTGTTTCTTCTTTGCTGCACCATACGGCGACTTTTATGCCCCCCGGTGTATACCCGAGTTGATTGATCCTTATCCACGCTTTGGTTTCCTCTTTTTCGGTAAATGCAATGACCGGAACAAGTAAAACAAATAACCATTTTTTCATGGCTTCAAGTTACAAACAAGCTTGCTAACTTAGCGCCTCTTAAATTTCCATTAAATGAAGTTAGTTTCTTATATCAAAGACGACCGTGAGCAACTCGGTGTCCTGGTCAACGGTTTTATTTATGATATGGAAGTATTGCATCCCGACCTGCCGGGCAGTATGATTATGTTCCTGACTTACTGGGAAGATATGTTCCCCATTGCACAGGCAGGCGAACTGATGCTGAAAGAAGGAACGAGAACCAGCAACCGCGGAGTACCGGTAAATGATGTGCAATTACTGGCGCCGGTTCCGTTTCCCAGTTCCTGCAGGGACGGTTATGCCTTCCGGCAACATGTAGCTGCAGCAAGAAGAAACCGGAAAGTGGAGATGATACCCGAATTTGATCAGTATCCCATCTTTTATTTTACCAATCATCATAGCATACAGGGGCCCGGCGATATAAAATGTATGCCTGATCATTTTGAAAAATTAGATTTTGAACTGGAGGCCGCCATTGTCATTTGCAAACATGGCAGAAATATAAAAGCAGAAGAGGCAGACCAGTATATCGGCGGGCTGATGATCATGAATGATATGAGTGCCCGCCGTCTTCAGATGGAGGAAATGCTGCTAAACCTCGGGCCTGCTAAAGGAAAGGACTTTTCTACTGTCATTGGTCCCTGGCTCGTAACATTGGATGAATTACAGGCTTTTGAGACAGCTCCAAAAGAAAACCATACCGGCAAGAACTGGAACCTGAAAATGACCTGTACAGTCAATGGTGTGCCAGTAAGTGAAGGCAATCTTGGTGATATGGACTGGACCTTTGCCGAGATCATTGAGAGGGCCTCTTACGGAGTTGACCTGTATCCCGGTGATGTGATCGGCAGCGGCACGGTAGGTACGGGTTGTTTTCTTGAATTAAATGGAACCGGCAAATTAAATGATCCCAATTACGCTGAACAATGGCTTCAGCCCGGAGACATTGTAGAAATGGAGATCGACAACCTGGGTAAATTAAGCAATACTATTGTGGCTGAAGAAACTGACTGGAGTATACTGCAACTGAAAAAGAACAAATAGAAAAGAGGCTGCCTGGTTATTACATTCTGAATCACTACATGCACATGAGAAATTCAAATAGATAATACGGCCGGGACAGCCTCAAATCATTACCCGTCGCTCAGATCCTGGCTCTTTCTATTCTTTTTATGGTAGCGGCCCCTTTATTGGTCACTTTGCCAAGAAAAGAATCCTTCACTTTGATCTCTTTCTCCGCATTTACTTCTGCCGAGCCGACTCCGTCATTATCTATATCCATTTTCTGTACGGCAAATTCAGCAGCTTTCAAGCTACCTACACTTTTATTTTTTATTGTAACGTTATCAGCTTTGCCGCTTAGTTTCACATCGCCAACACTTTTATTATTGATATCCACAGAGGCAGCTGTAAGTTTGAGATCAACGACACCTACGCTTTTGTTATCAATCTTCAGGTCTTCGAAACTGAGTACTTTATCAGATGACACATCGCCGACCGTTTTCAGTTCCATTCCTTTTAGTTTTTTAAAAGTGATATAGACTTTCAGTTTCTTCTTCGTACTTATGTTGACGTCCTTCTTCATAGAAACTGTCAGTTTAGAGCCTTCATTCTTTACTTCGAAATAAGTCTGCAGGTTATCATCTGCCTCAATTTTTACTTCTTCTTTGCTTCCCTGCGATAGCAGTACACTGAAAACGCCATTAACGTTTAACTGGTCAAATGACTGCACGCTGAATTCTTTCGTGACCACGTTACCACTTCCTTCTACTTTAGGCTTGTCTTTACCTTTATCCTGTGCCTGAACAGAAAAGACAGAAACTGTTGCAATAATTAATAGAGATGAAAAGATCCTTCTCATGGCTGTTTGATTTAAAGTTTATAAATAACGAAATATTTCGTAGAACGAAGGCCTCATAATCTTTGTTACATGCCCGTCCAAAAAATTTTGAACGGCCACGGCCATAGCTGTACGGCACTATACAAATCCTTACATTTTTACGGATATTTGCTTTGCCTTCAATATTTTATCATGATCCTTGACCTGAAAGACCTGAAACCGGCGGAGAAACAATATTACCTGCAGCATGTGGTGGCGCCGCGGCCCATTTGCTTTGCTTCAACCATAAACAAGGAGGGCAAAGTAAATCTGAGCCCTTTCAGTTTCTTCAATATGTTTTCTTCAAATCCTCCTATCGTCATATTCTCGCCCGCCAGGAGGGTAAGAGATAATACCACTAAACACACATTGGAAAATGTGCTGGAGGTGCCGGAAGTGGTGATCAATATTGTAACATATGATATGGTACAGCAAACCTCATTGGCCAGTTGTGAGTTTCCAAAAGGAACCAACGAATTCATCAAAGCAGGGTTTACCGAAGAACCGGCTACTTTGATAAAACCACCCATGGTAAAAGAAAGTAAAGTAAAGATGGAATGTAAGGTCATTGAAGTAAAACTATTGGGTACCGAAGGCGGTGCAGGAAATCTTGTTATATGCGAAGTACTGCGGATGCATATTGATGATGGATTGCTGGATGAAAATAAAAAACTGGATCAACGGAAGATCAATCATGTCGCCCGGCTCGGCGGCGACTGGTATTGCGTAGTCAATGAGAACAATCTTTTCCAGGTGGAAAAGCCCAATACACAACTGGGCATCGGTATTGATGCACTACCGGCAACGATACGTAACAGTAAGATACTTTCAGGCAACGATCTGGGTCAACTGGCCAATGTGCATGAAATGCCGGTGATCGAACCTTCATTTGACGATGCTCATTTGAAAGAGATCATTCAATACTATAGCATAAACCCCGATGAAATGGAGAAGGAATTACATAGCTATACCAAACAACTATTGGGTGCCGGAAAAATAAAAGAAGCCTGGCAGGTATTGCTGGCAAATCCATAATACTTTAAAGGATGTTAACACTCAGAAGAGGTATAAAAAATCTTTTTACGGGCTTTAACCATCATTCGTCATCTTACTTTACACCACCTCGGTTCATCTGACTGGATGAATATTCTCAGAATGCCCGGCAGGTGTTCCCCATTTTTTGCATATTGGTTCATTTCTCCCCCGACCTGATGCCGTTTTATGGAAAATTGCAACGAATGCCGGCAACCAGTTCTGGCATTAGTAATAATTACCAAACCCGGGAAATGGTTTGCAAAATCCCGTTTTTATCCGCTTATCCCGGTAACTAATTTGGTAACAGAAACCGGAACTCCCGCAAAATCCTTTAAAAGAGTACGGCGCCCATACCGAAAAGCGATACGAGTAGGCATCACCATCAAATGAATATTATGAAAAAGAAAATCTTCTTTTTTCTGATGACAGTTATCGGCATCCTGATCGGATTAACCAATAGTTGTAAAAAAGAGAAACCCGGCAATTCATCAATAGGTATCGCAAAATCATTTACAGAAGAATTTGATAGCATATATGAACTCGAGACAAAAGGATGGGTTATCACAGACAATTCTGAGCAACTTACGTTGTGGACCGGATGGATTAGCAAAATCGGACCGATCACTCCTCCCTTTCCAGCCTATTCCTACTCCGTTTCAGAACGGGAATTTATTAGAGCATCTGTCTCGGGGTCAAGCTCTTACTATCCGGTTAGCAGTTGGCTGATTACCCCGGTTTTGTCTGTCAAAAACGGAGACAAGATATCCTTTTATACCCGTGCTGATACAGGAAGTGTTTACCGGGACCGGCTACAGGTGTTGATGAACATGTCGCTTTCTTCGAATGTCGGCGGAACAGTTAATTCAACGGGAAATTTCAACACCGTGCTTTTTGATATTAACTCAGGTCAGGTAGCTGGTGGCTATCCGGTCACCTGGACAAAATATGAGTATACATTTTCCGGTATTTCCGGGCGGGCCGACACAAGGATCGGCTTCAGGTATTTTGTTCCATCTGCGATGAGTGCAAAAATGATCGGGATTGACCTTTTTCAGTTTACCAGCAATTAGAAAGCAAAATCTAAAAGTTGTAATAAGATGAAACCACTTTTTCTATTCCTCCTGTTTTGCGGTTTCTTTGGCTGGTCACACCAGGAAAAGTTGGATGCAAAGCCTGATTCTACCGCAACGGCAGATGATACTAATCCTTATTTACTGATCAGGGAAGGCCAGAAGTTATTGCGGGACGGGGACCTGGTGGTGCGCCTTAACAAAGACCCCTTGAGCCAGTTCATCAAAAATTTCAACAGGCAGGATAAAAAATACTCGCATGCCGGCATAACGTTTATTGAGAATGGCCAACCATATATCTATCACATGATAACAGGCAGGGAAAACCCGGGCGGAAGGTTAAAAAAGGATAAACTGAGCAGTTTCGCCCATCCGAAAAAAAATGCCGCATATGCCATATTCCGCTACTCAATATCAAGTGAAGAAAAAAGGAAAGTAAAAGAATTGATTCACTCCTGGTATGACAAAGAAATAGCATTTGACTCTCTTTTTGATCTTAGGACAAATGATAAAATGTATTGCGCAGAAATGATCAGTAAGGCGTTTGCGAAAAGCACGGGGAAAAGGATCGTATTCGGAACGACGATGTTCAATAAAACGGAAGCACAGTTGTTTGCTGCTCACACGCATTTACCGCTTGCATTTGTTGAGAAATTAAAAATTGTTTCGATTGACAACCTGTACTGCCATCCTTTATGTAAGCCGGTACAGGCTTATGATTTCAAAAAACGACAATCATCAATACAGGGGTTACCAGAAAGTCCTCAAAAAGAGTACGGCGCCTATACGGAAAAGCGATACGAGTAGGCCCATAACCACTAAACTACATGATATGAAAAAACAAATCTCCATTTTATTAGCTGCAATGGCCTTTATGACCATTGCATCGGCACAGCCCGAGCTTGGCCTCGCCGGCGGTGCGACCCTGTCTAATTACAGGATCACGTATGACAGCGAAAGTGAAAGCTTTGACTCCAAACTGGGATTCACCGTTGGGATGGTTGTCAATCTCCCTGCAGGAAGAAACTTTGCCGTCCAACCTTGTCTTTACTGGACGCAAAAGGGAATGAAGGAGAAGCAATCCGACATGGGCACTACATACAAAATGTCATTAATCAATAATTATGTAGAGATCCCTGTAAACTTCCTTTACACCAGGAATGGCTTCTTCGGAGGAGCCGGCCCTTCCATTGGCTTTGGAATTAAGGGAAAATGGAAGTATCAATTGGATGATGAAAAAGAAACTGAATCAGTAAATTTTGGTAACGACGACGAAGACGACATGAAAGGGCTGGATATCGGCGCTAATATTTTAGCCGGCTATAAATTCCCGTCCGGCTTCCTGGTAATGCTCAATTTCAACCAAGGATTGAGTAACCTGGTGCCTGGTGAAACAGAGGGTGCAAAACTGAAATCACATTATTTCGGTATACGCATAGGGTATATGCTGAAAACAAAAAAATAGCCTTAACCATTCCACTTTCTAAATAAAAAGGATCGCTGTTTGCGATCCTTTTTATTTTAATATTCTTGTATTGTTATCCCCCAAATACCTTCTTCAATATGTCCGTGGCCCTGGCAGCAGGATTGGCCCTGATATTAGCTTCTTCTTTCGCTACCTGGTCAAACAAGGCATCAACAGCTTTGCCTACTACATACGAGGTCAGGTCGGGATTCATTTTATTGAATGTAGTAGGAAGTTTGTTGTAGGTAGTAACTATGTCTGTGTAGTACTTTGTGGCATCCACTTTTTCGAGTGATGTTTTCACAGAAGGGGTAAATGCTTCGGTCAGCTTGGTTGAGGTCTTTTGTTTGAAGTATTGCGTGGCCGCATCTTTATTCCCCTTCACGATATTCAGGGCATCGGTCAGTGTCATTTCTTTGATAGCATCTACAAAGATGGGCTTGGCAAAAGCCACTGCATCTTCAGCCCCGCGGTTAATGGCAAGTATTGCTTTATCCACCTGGGCGCCCATTCCCATTTTACGAAGAGTAGATTCCATTTTTTTGGCATCCTCCGGTAATAACATTTTATATATCTCACTGCCAAAAAAACCATCGGTCTTATTCAGGTTCAGTACGGCATTAGTCACACCCTGCGTCAGGGCTTCTTTGATACCTTGCCCTGCTTCATTTTCTGTAATGCCGGAGCCGGCTTTTTTATTTAAAAGTTTGGGCAGTTTGATCTGTGAAAAAGCATCAATTGACAAGAGGCTAATGAAAAAAAGTGAGGCAACAATAAAGGTTTTCTTCATACGAATTTGTTTAACAGGTGGCAAAATAGCTGCGGAAAAGCAATAATGCAACTGAACACCCAAGGTTTGACGATTCTTTAAGGCTTTACCTGTTTACAGACGGCAATTATACCCGGCCGGTTGCGCAAAACTACCCTCCTGTCTTTGCCGGAGAGGGCGGACAAAGTCTGCAAATAATAAAACCGGGTATATCAATTGTCAATCCGGCCAGCAAACGGCAAGAATAAATTTTTAATACCCCTTTTTATCGTTAGCTTAGGTATTGTGATGATTGATACCCGGCTTTCTTACCTGTTGTATGGTTGGTGGCCGGAACATTAGATCAGCTACCAAATTTTTTGTATGCACACATTGGTTCAAGACAGACCAGGTGTCAGTAGTAAAAAGATCACTAGCTCATCACCAGTCAATAATACCAGTAGCTATCAAATCCCGGTTTTTATTACCGGTTTCAAACAAAGGGTCATCCGGAAACTGATCTGGCTGAATATCCTTATTATCGCATTGCGCTTATACAGACAGCCTTTCACCGCCCTGAAAAAAGTAAAGGCCCTAAAAGAACTGCGTAACCGCTATCGCAACCAGCAGCCCTTACCCAAATACATCCAATCAGGAAAAAGATATTTTGTCAACTTTAATACCCCGGGGTGGCCATCTGCAGCATTTAACCGGTATGCAAAACATTTTCTTGACCGCATCAATAATGAACAGGCAGACAGCATCTATACCCTGGTATTTGCTATTACCAAAAAATGCGGTTTCCAATGTGAGCATTGCTGTGAATGGCTTAATCTGAATAAACCAGAAACACTTTCCAAGGAAGACCTGTTACTGATCACCCGGCGATTTCACGAACTAGGTATATCTCAGGTACAGTTGAGCGGCGGGGAACCCCTTAACAGGCTGGAGGACATCATTTACCTGCTGGATAATGCGCCGGGAGGAATAGACTTCTGGCTGTACACAACCGGCTATTCACTGACGCCGGGAAAAGCCGTTCTCTTAAAAAACCATGGCCTTACAGGCATAACGATCAGTCTCGACCACTATATCCCCGAAAAACATAATGCTTTTCGGGGAGTAAGAGATGCATTTGAAAAAGCATTGGCCGCGATAAAGTATGCAAGAGAAGCCGGATTGGTCACCTGCTTTTCGTTATGTGCCACCAAAGAGTTTATCACTGAAGAAAATCTTACGAACTATATGGATCTCGCCAGGCAAACCCGCGTTTCCTTTATTCAGGTTCTCGAACCAAAAGCTGTAGGTCATTATGCAGGAAAAGATGTGACGATCGCTGTTCATCATCAAAAAATGCTGGAACACTTTTTTGAGACATTTAATTATGATCCTGCCTATGCTCAATATCCTGCTATAGCATATCATGGTTATACCAGCAGGAGGTTCGGCTGTGCCGGCTCAGGAACCGATTATGTCTATGCTGATACGGACGGCGATATACACAATTGCCCGTTTTGCCAGCAAAAGCTTTTCTCAGCATTCGACAATTCATTACCCGATCTCATCCGCCAGATGAAAACTAAAGGCTGTAATGCGTTCCCTTCCTGTTCGGTCAAAAAATAATAGTTATGACACCCTGGAAGTTTTTACAGTTGCTGGCCATCCCGCTGGCAGTAGTGGCCGGTATATATCTTGGCGGATGGTATAACTATATTCTCCCGGCGATCTGTTTTGTTATACGTCCGTTATATAGTCTTACGGTACGGCAAAGGGAGGCAGAAACAGCAGCAGAGCATCCTGCCGGGTACTCCTCTTCTCTTTACCGGTATGTAGCGTTACTTTTTGTTCCTGTTCTTATAACTGTAACTGCTTTATCCGTTTACTCAATAAGCCATACCCCGTTTGACCTGGTCACGTTCATCGGTCTCGGATTGTCTGCCGGCATTATGAACGGGATCATCGGGTTCACCCTCGCACATGAGTTCATTCATCGTTTTGGCACTGCTGACAGGCTCGCCGGTCACCTGCTACTGCTGCAAAACAATTACCTGCATTACAGCATTGAGCATATCGGAGGCCATCATGTATATGCCTGCACACAAAAAGACCCGCATACTGCAAGGTTGAACGAATCTTTTTACTCGTTCTTACCGAGAGCTATTGCTTTCACCTTTATCAATGCCTGCGAGATCGAATCGAGACGCTTAAAAAAGAATCACCGTACTTTCCTGAGCCTGCACAATAAAATATTCTGGTTTATTTTTCTGCAGGTATTCGTTGCGTACGTACTGGTAGTGCTCGCTGGCTGGCTGGCATTTTTATTTCTTTTGCTGCAAAGCATAGTAGCCATAACATTGCTCCATATCACCAACTATCTGCAGCATTACGGCCTCACGCGAAAAGAAGTGAAAGAGGGGCAATATGAAAAAGTCAACACCCATCATGCCTGGAATTCTCCGGGACGTAAAGACACATTGTCTCTTTTTCAACTGGAGAATCACGCCGATCACCACATGCATCCCAACAGACCTTATGAAGAGCTCCTGAAACATGAAGAATCACCCGTACTGCCAGCCGGTTACTCAGGCATGATCCTGCTAGCCATGATCCCGCCGGTGTGGTTCCGCATTATGAACAAACGAATCAGTTCTTTTACCACTAAAACAGTCTAATATGAAACCGGTCACAAATCGCCTGGCACACATCAGCCCGTCTATTCTTTTTCCTTTTCACCTTTTATGGAAAAGGTCAAAGAAAATAACAATTGTCGTTGTGCTCGTAACTGCTTTCGTACTTGCCAGTTGTTTTCAGCATTATTACCGTACTAACACAACGAATTCTGTTGATACAGCCACACTGAAGCGACTGCAGAACTCCAGCAAGTATTTTATTCTCCATTATAACGACAAAAAGGCATTTGGCTTAACGAATGTGACCATCAGCGGTGATAACATCGAGGGGGATCTTGCTGAACTACCTGAAGAACGGAAAAAATACCTGAACCCTAATCCCGAAAAGTCCAACATAGTAAGAAGGGCAGATAAGATGTCAGCATTGATGGAAGTGCATTTATATTACCCGCAAGCGATGACTCCAGGTCAAACACATGTTTCTGTTCCTGCTTCAGCTTTTAACAGGATAGATGTTTATGAATTTGACAGGAATGCTACCACTTCCAATCATGTGATCAGCTGGATCGGCGTTGGGCTGGTAGGTGCTGTTGCCGTCACACTGATAGCATTTGCCATAGCCTGCAACTGTCCACAGGTGTATGTAAACAATAATGGCCAGTACGAATTTAAAAGCGGGGTTTACAGCGGGGCCGTGTATTCCACACTGGAGAGATCCGATTATCTCTATCTGGATGGGATACATCCCATAAATGACAGGTACAAATTCAGGATCGGGAACGTGGAGAATGAAGAACAGTTCATCAACCAGGTTCAGTTAATGAAAGTAGATCATGCTGCCGGGGTGAAAGTGCTGGCAGATCGTCACGGAAAAGTTTTGACGTACAAGGATCCCATTCTACCTTCTGTAGCTACCTATGATAACACTGACGTTACCCGGGAATTAAAGTTCCCCGATGGAGAACAATATCTCTTCGACAGTAAAGCAAATGAGAACGGCTTCAGCGCTGTGACCATCCGTTTTGACAAACCTGCCCGCGCCACTAAAGGTAAACTGATCGTTCGTGCAGGTAATTCCAAATGGTCCGGTTACCTGTATTCAGAATTTGCTTCACTATTCGGTAATGGTTATGAAAAATGGCGCAAACAACAGGAACAGTCGCCGGCCGCCAATGCGGAACAGTGGCAAATCGACCAGTCTCTTCCACTGAAGGTGTTTGCAGAAACAGGCAGCGGATGGCAATATATTGACCATTTTGCCCTGACCGGTAATACTGCCAGCAGAGATATGATCATGGAGATCGATCTGTCATCCATAAAAACCGACCAGTTAAATATCAGGCTGGAAAGTACATTCCAGTTTTGGAACGTTGACCAGGCAGTCATGGATTTTTCAGAGGATACTCCTGTTCATATTTCCTTTAATGATCCGGTTGCCGTAACAAAGAATGATGGTATTAATAACCAGGACGAGCTTTTAAAGCAGGATAAAAAATATGTGCAGCTTACCGGTAATGATATAATAGATATTGAATTCAACAGCTCTGGTCCTGGAAATACTTCATCCCTGTTTCTTGTCAGCAGTGGTTATTACCATAGTCTGAATAAAGGGAAGGGCAAGCCCGAACTGCAGGCCCTAATAAAATTCAGGGAAAAAGGAGCTTTTGACCGCTTTAGCCGCCAAAAATATACTGCAATAGAAGAAGCATTGGCAAAAACAGCGACAAGAAGCCAATAGAAAAGACGATCATGTATCATAAGCAGGCCCGGAAATTTCCGGGCCGCTTATTTAAATCGTGTGATCAGTAACTGGTAACAAAATGAAATACAGCTGCACCTGATCCTGATCTTAACTGCCTGAAATCCTTTGCTCATCTCCCCCTTAACAAGTACCTTTGCGCCAATTTTGAACAAGGAATTACATGAGCACACAATACCTATCTGAACAGGAAAAACTTCGCCGGGAAAAATTAGCCGAATTGATCATTATGGGTATTGAGCCCTATCCTGCACCCCTGTATCCGGTCAACAGTACATCCGCATATATCAAAGAAAAATTCACGGCAGAAAAAAAAGATGAGTTTGCCGATGTTTGTCTTGCAGGCCGCATCATGAGTGTAAGGGATATGGGCAAAGCCAATTTTGCTGTGATACAGGATGCTCATGGTAAGATCCAGTTATATATTAAACGGGATGACATTTGCCCGGGTGAAGACAAAAGCCTGTATGATATTGTCTGGAAAAAACTGCTGGATATCGGCGATATCATCGGGATAAGGGGTTATGTATTTATCACCAAAACAGGCGAAACATCTGTTCATGTAAAAGAGATCACCCTGCTAAGTAAATCACTTCGTCCTTTACCCATCGTAAAAGAAGCTGAAGGGCAAACTTTTGATGCAGTGACCGATCCTGAATTCAGGTATCGTCAGCGTTATGCCGACCTTATCATTAATCCTTCAGTAAAAGATACGTTCGTCAAAAGAACAAAGCTGATCAATTCCATTCGTGAATTCCTTAATCAAAGAAATGCACTGGAAGTAGATACCCCTGTACTGCAAAGCATCCCCGGAGGCGCTGCAGCAAGGCCATTTATCACTCATCACAATGCACTGGATGTTCCTTTTTACCTGCGTATCGCCAATGAGCTGTATCTGAAAAGGCTGATCGTTGGCGGGTTTGACTGGGTATACGAGTTCAGCCGCAACTTCCGCAACGAAGGAATGGACAGAACACATAATCCAGAATTCACCATCCTCGAATTCTATGTGGCCTACAAAGATTATTTGTGGATGATGGAAACCACGGAACAATTGCTGGAAAAAGCAGCCGTTGATGTAACAGGCGGAACGGATGTGCAGGTAGGCGACAAAACGATCTCCTTTAAAGCGCCATTCAAGCGCATTACCATTTTTGATGCGATAAAAGAGCATACCGGTTTTGATATCAGCCGGATGAATGAAGGACAGCTTCGTTCTGTTTGCAAACAATTGCATATAGCGGTGGATGAAAAAATGGGCAAGGGTAAACTGATCGATGAGATATTCGGCAATAAATGTGAACATCATTATGTCCAACCAACTTTCATTACTGATTATCCTGTAGAGATGAGCCCGCTGACTAAAAAGCATCGTGACAAACAGGGGTTAGTAGAAAGATTTGAATTAATGATCAACGGCAAAGAGATCGCCAATGCCTATAGCGAGCTGAATGACCCGCTTGACCAGCGTGAACGTTTTGAAGACCAGGTAAAACTGATGCAGCGTGGCGACGAAGAAGCGATGTTCATTGACTATGATTTTCTCCGGGCATTAGAATACGGTATGCCGCCCACATCAGGTATCGGCTTTGGTATTGACCGGCTTTGTATGCTGCTGACCAGCCAGCCTTCAATACAAGATGTGCTGCTGTTCCCGCAGATGCGGCCGGAGAAATGGGAAAATGAAGAAGAACAAAAGCCCTGATTTTAGTTACAGGCAGCTATAAAACTGAAAGCATGAAAGCATTCATTCCTGTCAAACTTGCCGAGGTCATCTTTGCGCTTATCATTGCGTATTTCGGGTACTGGCATTTCACCCATGCCGATTCGATGGGCAGGGCTGTACCTGGTTATATTCCCGGCCCCGGCAGCTTGTGGATCTATATCACTGGAGCTGTTTTTGTGCTGGCCGCCATTGGTATTCTGGCGGATATTAAAAAGACGCTGGTCTGTTATCTGTTTGCAGCCATGCTGTTACTTTTTGCTTTCACCGTTCACCTCCACAACCATATTGATGCGTTGAAAGATGCAGCCATTGCCATGTGTGCTTTGATCGTGGGAAGTGGTAAGAAGTAATCTTCAAAGCCCTGCATGAAAATCACACCAACTGATATAATTCACGGGCTTGTTTAAATCGCCCTGATTATAATCAATGTAGGTTTGCCTGACCTCATTATATGTTTTCCACTCTCCTTTTGTGTCCTCTCCAAACGGCCCTGAGGAGCCTCCCGCATATTTCTCTTTTATGATGTGCCGCAATTTATGTTTTACTACATGTTTAAACTTACGATATAACACATAATACTGCTTAGCCTCCAGTTTCTCATTTAGTGGCCGGAAATTGTTCGCCTGGTTGATCAGCTTGAACTTCGTATATCCCTTTTTCTTTAATGTATCCAGCAGTGATATATCGGTAGCTTCACAGGAAACATAAACTGGCCTCTCACCGGAATCAGGAATATCATTCAGGGAAAGATAATCATAGCCTTCGATATCCACCTTCATGTAATATGGTATGCCATACTCTTTAAAAAGATTTTCTGTGGTCACACAGGGTACTTCAACAACCTCATATTTTGTATTATTCCTGGTGCCGATGGCTTTATCGAACGAGCTCCATTCACTATTAAAATGATTTATATAGAATGGTGCCCCCCCCCGAAACATCTGCTATTCCGGCATTTAAAATAACTAATTGACCATTAGTAATAGCATCGATAAATTTCTTTTTGCAATAATCTGCCAAAACCGGATTTGCCTCTACAGCCAGGACGTTGTATCCATTTTTTAAATAACAGGTAGTATCTTCTCCTGTATGCAGACCTATATCGAAAATTAAATTTTCCTTTATTTTCATCAATAAGGTTTTAGTTGTCGATCGCAAATTTAAAAAATCCTTTCAGGATTTTTCTCAATCCATAAACAGGTCAGTATAAAGCTTTGCTCCCGGCACCACCGAATACTTACCCAGATCAGTGATCCCTTCCTTTGCCAGCACATCTTCATCAATGAACCAGTTGCCGGAACACTCTGCAGATGGTTTGGAAAAAATATGATAGGCAGCATCCGCCAATACCTGCGGCGTTCGGCTCATCTTTGCCAGCATCTCCCCGCCCAGTAAATTTCTTACGGCAGCCGTATCAATCGTAGTCTTTGGCCACAGCGCATTGGAAGCGATCTTATCTTTTTTAAACTCGGCCGCCCATCCCATCGCCATCATACTCATATTATACTTGGAAAGGGTATAGGCTACATGGCCGGCAAACCATTTCGGGTTCATATTCACCGGCGGCGATAAAGTAAGGATATGCGCATTAGATGATTTCTTTAAATAGGGTATGCAGGTTCTAGTAACAAAAAAGGTTCCCCGCACATTGATGTCATGCATCAGGTCAAATTGTTTGGGGGTGGTCTGCTCCGTGGGGGTCAATGCAATAGCCGATGCATTATTGACGAGTATATCAATACCTCCGAACCTCTCCACACCTTTATCAACGGCGTTTTGTATCTGCTCTTCGAAACGGATGTCACACTGCACGCCGATTGCCTGCCCTCCGGCTTTTTCCATTTCTTCCGCTGCCGAATAAATAGTGCCCCCTAGTTTCGGGTTCTCTTCCACAGATTTGGCCGCAATGATAATATTGGCGCCTTCCTGTGCCATCCTGAGCGCAATCGCTTTGCCGATGCCCCGGCTGGCGCCGGTTATAAAGACAGTTTTGTTTTTCAATGACATACAATTT
>JAEUVK010000220.1 GCA_016787135.1 Chitinophagaceae bacterium
ATGGCATTCTGCGCCTATGATAGGAAGCCTGAGATTGATACTGGATGTGCCTGCCATCATTATCAACCTCCTTATCACCTATCTTGTTTACAGGGGGATTAAAGAAAGCCGCAACTTCAGCAATGCCATGGTGATTTTGAAGCTCGCCATTGTTGCCTTAGTGATATTGGTGGGTGGGGCGCTGGTGTTTTCAAACGGGCTGACGTTTAACTGGACGCCGGCGAACGATGAAGGAATAAAATCATTTATGCCTAATGGGTTCACCGGCGTGATGGCAGCAGTAAGCGGTGTATTCTTTGCCTATATCGGGTTTGATGCGGTAAGTGTACTGGCAGAGGAAAGCAAGAATCCTCAACGGGACCTGCCAAAGGGTATGATCTATTCTCTGGTCATTTGTACGATCGTTTATATTTTGCTTTCGCTGGTATTGACAGGTGCTGTTCATTATAAGAATTTTGAAGGAGTAGGTGACCCGCTGGCTTTTATTTTTGAATCACAAAACCTCAATATCGGCTGGATGCAATTACTCGTTTCGGTCTGTGCCGTCATTGCTATGACGAGTGTCTTACTGGTCTTCCAGATGGGGCAACCACGCATCTGGATGAGCATGAGCAGGGATGGTTTATTACCACCTGTATTCCAGAAGATACACACTAGGTTCAAAACACCCTCTTTTGCCACTATAGTGACGGGGTTGGTGGTAGGCGTACCGATCTTATTTACCGATAAAACATTTGTGCTTGACTTTACGAGCATTGCTACCTTATTTGCCTTTGTGTTGGTTTGCGGAGGGGTGTTACTGATCCCACGAAAGGAGAAAATAGCCGGCCGCTTTAATATACCTCATATCAACGGGCAGTTCATTTATCCTCTTATCATTGCCTTGTCCATTTTTCTGTTTGCGAAGTATGGCAAAGGCTATTTTAGCGATACTTTCAGTTTCGATTTTTCCGCGAATGAGGATTATATTTCCGGCAGAGCCTCATTTATGGACCTGGCCACTCCCAAGATATCCATCATAGTTTTCTGGGGAATATGTATTGTCCTGAGTATTTTATCTTTTATAAAAAAATATTCTCTTATCCCGTTAATGGGAGTCACCACCTGTCTTTATTTACTTACAGGCATGACCAAAAGCAACTGGGCGTGGTTCCTGGGCTGGCTGGTGCTGGGTCTTGTCATTTATTTCCTGTATGGCTACAAGAAAAGCAAACTGGCCTCTGCTGTAATCTGAGAAGGGGTGATCCCTTTCTTATCTTTGTACCATGAAGTACCAGATCGGTGATAAGGTCCTTATCCTGCATTCCAATGAGGAAGGAGAGATCATTGATATCATCAATGAAAAGATGGTGATGGTGGATGTGAGAGGTGTAAAGTTCCCCGCCTATATGGACCAGATAGATTTTCCCTACTTCAAACGCTTTTCGGAAAAGAAGATGTTCCCTGCTAAAGCTAAAAAGGAAAAGAAATACATTGATGACGTCAAAAAGGAAAAGGTACAGGGGCCACGGGTGGCGGATGGGGTATGGCTTACATTCTTGCCTGTTTTCCGGACAGATGAATTCGGGGATGAAGTGGTGGTGGAGTTAAAACTGCACCTGGTCAACAGGACGGAGACAGGCTATCAATTCGTTTATAAGCTTACCTATTTTGGCAAGCCGGAGTTTGCGCTTAAGAACACCATTAACCCGTTTGAAGACTTTTACCTGCACGATGTGGCTTTTGAAGACCTGAACGATAACCCGGTCTTTGCCTTTGAATTTTCCCTGCTGAAACCGGATAATAAGAAAGCGGGCTACTATGAAGCCCCGTTAAAGCTGAGGGCAAAGCAGCTATTTAACCGGATAGAAGAGATCAAAAAAAAGAACGAAGCGACGTTTTCTTTTAGATTGTTTGATAACTACCCCGACAAACCTGTTGAAGAGAGTTTTGACATGGGTAAACTGGCGGTCAAAGGGTACAAGCTATATGACGCCAGGCAGGCCCGCCAGCATCTTGAATCACCCCGCAGCATTGTGGATCTTCATATTGAAAAGCTGTCAGATGACTGGAAACACCTCAGTAATTATGAAATACTGAGTATACAACTCAAGACCTTTGAGAGATACTACGATCTTGCTCTCGCCCATATCCAACCTTCACTGATCGTGATCCATGGAGTGGGAGAAGGGCGGCTCCGGGATGAAATACACGACCGTCTGCGCCTGAAAAAGGAGGTCAAATCTTTCGTCAATCAATACGACCCCAGGTTCGGGTATGGGGCCACAGAGATATTCTTTCAGTATTAGATCAGCCAGACCTGTAGCTTTAAAACTCTTCCGGTAAAGTGTTCCCATCTCCTTCAATTTATGTCTCCTGTTTATTCAGTTAGGGGATCACGGGCTGCTTATTCCATTAGCATGCTGTGGGGCTATACTTTTTTCTTTTTTATAAAATCTTTTTTGGCTCTGGAGTGCCTGCCAATTTAATTGGAAAGGAGAGGGGTAAATTGAGATATAGTGCCCCATAGCTTGGCATCTACTTCTAATATTACCCCTCTATATTATCAAACAATAGGGTAATCAAGGTATAGGAGCATGGGGCAGAAATAATAAGGGGGATGGGAGTTTTTGTAAAGGGGGTGGTTAGGGGTTGCCGGTTAATTAAATTAAAGTGAAATGTTAGATGAAGCATAAAAAGAAGAAGATTGTTTATAGACCAACAAAAAAATCTACACCACAAAACAAATCAGGTTGCGGTTATTCTCCTGATATAAGAATGGGAGTTGGTTTTACATATCGAGAACAGACCTTATGTGCGGTAAATCAATAGGTATTTTTTCAAATCTTGGGAATCCTGCATCTAATCCTACTTTAATATTTCTTTGAGCTACTTCAAATGAAGTTCTGCCGTATGATTGTTTAATTATTTCGAGCAGCTTTTCGTCACTTATAATTCTATTTGGGATAACAAAAAACTCTTCAGAAGAGTAATACAGTATTTCTAATCCTTCTCCAGTAAGGACTAAAGTCCAAATAAAAGTCAACCCTGCCGCCTTACCATCTGGTTCATTATTAGAGCGCAATGGGTGAGTCATTAATGTGCAATCTGTATGAGTTTTTGTTAATGGGGCTTTTTTATTATAATCCCATTTTTTTACTTTAAAATGGATTGAAGTAATCATTTATTCTTTCTTTTAGGTGGGGTAGTAGCAGCCAGTTTTAGGAGTTCTTCAAAGGTCATATCCACCTTAAGATGAGGGTCTTTCTTGGGCGGGGGTTTCTTTGCTGCTTTCTTTTTTGGGGTCTTTGCCATATCGCTAAGGTACTAATTATGTATTTTTAGGAAAAGTCATCATGAAATATAGGATTTTGTCTATTAAGCCATTTCCATTTGAAATACCAAATAGAAATGATAAAGTTTTTATAGACGGGAAATTATCTACTGTTATAAAGTGCTATCCACACCCTGAAGATAAAAATACATACCCATTGCAGATAGATTGGAAATACCGTCTTAGTTATAAGAGTGAACATTTATTTTCCTACATCTGCGAGACGAAATTTGTTATCCATGACGATGGCATCCCATTTAATAATAACGAATTAGACAAATTTATAAATGACATTTATTTAAACGTTGAATTAGGGTGGGAAGATCAAACAAGAAATACCCCGTTAAGGGGTTCTACAATGCCATCACTGGCAGGGGCTAATCTCGATATGGCTCGCAGTCTAATATTAAAAAATTACAACAGAGAATAACTTCTTCCGATTCTATCGGGATAGTGTCAAATATCGTAGTAGATATTACAATATTTTCAAAAACAGGGTAATAATTATAAACGAGGGAAATATTTTCCATGACGTATTTTTTTGTATTTTTAATACGTCAAATGAGAATGACAAAATAAATAGATAGAGCCTGCCGAGAACAGGCTTTTTTCATGTCTGTAAGTTACCCATTTTTTACCTCTTTTCTTGCTATCAGGTCATCATATCTTAGTCTCCCTTCAGTATGAGAAAGTGAATAAACAAAGCGGTCAGCATCTTTCACTTTTCTGCTATTGTAGCGATAGGTCATTTCGTCGCAATAACGTTCCAGATGCTTAGGACTTATTTGGTGGTAGATTCCGAAAACCATGCGCTTAAACAGGCTAAAAACCCCTTCTATGGTGTTTGTATGTACGCCATCCCTTAGAAATTCCCCTTTGCTATGGTTTATGGCTGCATGGTCAGCAAATTCCTGATTTAAGCCATGATACCCCAAATGTTCATCGGTATTGATAAAGGCATTTTCAGAGACATTTAGCCGGATGATGTCCTTAAAGGAGTTTTCCCCGATAAGGGTCAGTTTCGCCCGTCCTTCCCGTTCTACTAAGCCCATGACAGGGGTTTTGTTGTCCTTTCCTTCCTGCACCATTTTAGCCCGCTTTTTCTTGCTCATATTCGCCCATTTTCCACCTACATAGGTTTCATCTACTTCTACGACATTGCTTAAAGGATCGGCTGCTTTCTCCCTTAGCATTTCCCGGATACGGTGGTTCATAAACCATGCTGCTTTTTGTCCTATTCCCAAATCCCTTGCAAGCTGGCAGGAGCTAATCCCTTTCTTATGGGCTGTAATCAGGTAGATAGCCGTAAACCACTTTGACAGGGGCAATTTGCTGCCTTCCATGACCGTTCCAACCGTAATGGAGAACCTGCTTCCGCATTTTTTATCCCTGCATTTATAGTTCTTGCAATCTCCCATACGGTAAGCCCCAATTACCCCACATTTCGGACACACTATTTTGCCATCCGGGAACCGCATCTTTTCCAGCATATCCTGACATTTTTCCTCACTTGAAAAGAAGGTAACGACTTCATTAAGGCTTTTGAATTGTCTCATTTTTGGTTAGTTTAGGTGTCTATAAGCGATTATTTATGGCTACTTTATTTGATTATATACTATACAACAACATCCCTTATTATGAATTAGAAAACGGTGATGATAAAAAGAAAATAGAGCGGTTTGTAAATAAATTAGAAGAAGAAAATCTTAAGGAAAGTATTTTATCTTTTACACCTGCACATACTTACAATATCAGGGAATTTGAAGTAGGGCATATAGATACTATCTATATGCTCCCAGACGATTTAGCCGCTAAGATGATTCGGGTTTGGATACATAGGGACGACCCAGAATTTCACTTATAGGAGTATAGGTAATGTCGAGCATTACCCCCCTGTTTAATAATTTTACAATTATATCGGTAAGCTGAATATTTTCGGCAGTAGTTAGGCATTCTGTTGCTGCCAAATGTGGCGGTTGCCATGACCCTTTTTTACAGGATAGCCCGATAGAGTAGCTTTCACGTTGCGTCTTTTTGCCACCGTCAAATCCTTTAGCATCTCCATCCACCAGCACATTTTCTATTTGTGGATTTCTTTCTTGCCTGTCAAATTCTTTAGACTTTTCAGGGGTAATGTCAGATGTAGTGGCCCATAGCTTGGCGACTATATACATCTTCCCACCCTCCGTTTAGAAATCCAATTTACATACAAACAGTTGATTATAAATATTTATAAATCATTTTGTTAAATCGGAAAATTACTATTAAAGTTCGGGCCTTGGAGAGGGACTTAAAGTAAAATTTTAGGCAACTGGCTAAATAGCAACGAAATAAATTTACAGGATTTACCGGTTATATCGTAAAAACACCTGCTATCATTTTGAATTGTCATGAAAATTTCATATATTTGTAGTGCAGATAGTTCTTTGTAAAAACCAAAAACCCCGCTCAGCTGGTAACTGACGGGGATGGTATTGAGAAAAATATTTGTTCCTTAGACAGTACAAATGTAGTGCAATTCTGCACGATTTCCAAATTTTTTGTCGCAAAATTTCTCCCAATACTTCAACGTCTAAAACTTAAAAACCACCCTTAAAAGGATGGTTTTGAAAGTTTTGAGGCTCGGTGGTCTGAGTGGTCGAAGGCACTTCCCTGGCACGGGATATTATCGAAAGATAGCGCCGTGAGTTCGAATCTCACCCGAGTCTCTGATGTTACGTAAACAGCCAAAAACCTGTAATGGTCGCTGTAAGGACGGTTACATCTACACCCCCTACATAACAGTTAAGGGTGTTAGAAAGTACCATCCCAAAGGCGGTCTTTACAAGTTCCTATGCTCATGTAAAAAACCATAAGAGCATAGGTTTCCGGGATGTTGCCTGACAGCAAATTCAGGCGTGAGACCCCCAAAGTTTCCAGGCAGCGGGGGTCTTTTTATTTAAAGAACGTTATTATAACTAAGAGAAATTCAATGGTAAGATGCTAAAAATTGGCCAATCGTTTAAAACTTGTGTTAAGTTTCCAGAGGTGTGGATATCTTTTATTTCAGGCTGCAAAGATAAATTAAAACGAATTAAATATATAAGAAATTGTGAGTTTATGTTACCAAGTGTGAATATTTTTATTTTTCAGAAAAAAGTGAAAATATTCCAATTTAATATACCGGGCCATTATTTCTTTTTCTTTTGTTTTTTGGGTAGGGGAGTATTAAGAGCTTTTTTAAGGGCTTCTTCAAAAGTCATATTCAATTGAACAGGCTTGTCTTCCTTTTTCTTTTTTTTTGACATAATACTAATTAAAAATAGCAAGTATCATTCTTAAAATCATCCTCAAAGTTATTACAGTTTAACACTTGGATTGGTTTGCCCAACCTCGATGATGGTGTCATCCTTTTTTTCTCTAATTCACTCCATTTTTTTTGATGTAACACTTGACTTGAAACGTTTGTCAAAAGATAAGGGTAAATTCTAAGCTCTTTGGGAGAAATCATTACTTTAATAAATTCTTTAGGAGCACCAAGGTGGACCCCAATCCCCAATAACGTTTTAATACTATCCGTCACTTTTTTACCCGTATCCACAATTTTTGCATCTATTTTTTCTAAAAAATCTTCATCTTTAATCCCCTTCATTTCGATTAAGTGAATATTATATTCATTATCTACGAACATTGCATCAACAGAAGATAATTTTCCGCAGCCTAAAACATTATAAAAATCTGTTGTCACATCTTCAAAATCAATAACTTTTCGCGGACTTAAACAACAAGTATTTTTTATCTGTTTTAATTCTTTGGTCTTGAATAAATCGGTTGTTTTAAAGAAAATTATTATTGCTTTTTTGTTCATTCTGTTTTCTAAAAATGTCTCGCATAGGCTTTGAAAGTGCCCTGAAAATAGGCTCTAAGTCACTTGTGACATCTTTAAAATCGCTTACCCCTTCTTCAATTTTTTCTCCAAAATAAAAAGTCACTTTATCTTCCATTTCAAAAGATGTTGAATATTCCGCAATTGCTTGTAGGAAATAACCGGAATGTGTAGCAATTAGTATAGTTATTCCATACTTGCAAAAGGTGAATAATAATTCTGCATATATTATTTCCCAGGCCGGATGCAAATGAACCTCTGGTTCATCTATAATTAAAACAGTATTTGGCGTTAGATAATTGTTTTTCAATAATATTTCCAGCAATACAAATGATTTTATACCGCTCGCAATATTGCTTGAAGATATTTTTTTATTGTTTTCTTTTGTGAAAAAGATAGATTTTGATTTTGTGTCAAAATCCGAATTCCCGCCAATTATTTTATTTATTTCTTCTATTAATTTATAGGCATCAGGGAAGTTATTTGTGTTGTTTTTTACCCTTATTTTTTCAACTAAATCTTCAAACTGTAAAGGGATTTCTGAATTCCTGAAAAAGAAGTTATTAGTGAGGTCAAATACCCTCTCTAAAGAAACAATCATTGGTGTTTCGATGAGATGAACATCCTTATTAAAAAGTGGGGTATTTATTGGATCATATTTAAACGAAAGAATAGTATTGTTTGATATAGAAATATAAACTAATTGCGAACTCCCTTCTGTTAGCGTTATGGTCAATTCATTATTACTTTCGATATTATTGATTGCGCCTTCGAAAAGGTTATTAATAATTTCCGATTGGAAGTAATTTTTATATATAGATTCTAATTCTCTAATGTCATTTAAGAATGAATAAATAATATTGAAGTTCTTGTCTATCGAATTTACTGTTTCTACTAATTCTTTTTTTCTTATTCTACTTTTTGATTCAGTAAACATTTTAATCTCCTCTGTTATTTCTCTTTTGTAGTCATCTATTACATCGTAAAATTCTTTTTTTGTTTTGTTGCTATTTACAAAAACATATTGCTCCATTGCATCAAGTAGAGTTTTTGAATCATACTTTGATGGCTTAGTTGGTTGTGGAATTACACGTTTATAAGTTATGGTTATTGCATCCAGGGCAAACATTATTTTTTTACCCTTTTCCATCGCTTCTAATTTTTCGGCCCCGGTAATTGTTTTGATAATCGCAAAAACTAATTTACTAATAAAAGATTTTCCTGTATCATTATACCCGGTTATGACGGTAATACCTTTAAGTTCTATTTCTGCTGACTTTACAATGCCCAAATTTTTTATACTAATGTGCATTCGGAAGGTTAATTTCTTTGTAAACATAAATTTTAAGTTTGAAAATGTAAAAAATAAGAGCAATGATAGAGTGAGCTATGCCTTAGATATAAGATTCTTGTACTTCAAACGGCCCTCAACGTTTGAGATAGTGGCTTTAAATCGGTCTGCATCTTTGATTTGCCGTGAATTGAAACGAAATGTAGTTTCGGCACAATAACGATGAAGATGTTTAGGGCTTATGTAGTGATATGTCCCGTGGATAGTCCTTTTGAACAGGGAAAAGAAGCCTTCAATACTGTTGGTATAGGCCAGCCCCCGGCGATATTCCTGTATAGAATGGTTTACCGCCTCATGTCCAGCATATTCATGGCTAAGTAGTTCGTAACCTGAATGGGCATCTGTATAGATCGTGGCTGTGGGGTGTACGTTACCCCGGATAACCTCTTTAAAAGTCCTGTTTCCGATTACTTCCAACTTTGCTTTGCCATCCCTTTGCAATAGCCCCATTACAGCCGTCTTATTATCCTTATTTGCCTCCTGCCACTTCTTACGCCTTCCCCGGCTCATATTGGCTAATTTTCCTCCTACATAGGTCTCGTCAATTTCTACGACATCATCCAGCGGTTCCGGGGGCAAGTCCATAATAAGCCTTACCCGGTGATTTATGAACCATGCTGTTTTCTGAGTAACCCCCAAAAACCGGGATAACTGAAGGCTGGAAATTCCCTTTTTGTGGCCGGTCAAAATGTAGATCGCAGCCAACCAAGTGGACAACTTGACCTTAGAATTTTCGAAGATTGTCCCGACCGTTACCGTGAAGTCTTTTTTACATTTCCGGGAGCTGCAACGGTAGCTTTTCCCGTCCTTCAATTTGTACGGTTTTGTCGAATTGCAATGAGGGCAGAAGGGCTCATTTCCCCACCTCATTTGCTCCATATATGCCCTGCAAACTTGCTCGTCTCCGAGCTTAGTCATCAGTTCTTGCAGGTTCTTAAATTCTAATAGTTGCGTCATTTTTCCTCAGTTAAATCAATTAGCAAAAAGGGAGAAGGGGGGGACAGGATGCGATTTTATCCACAATTACATCGGGGGTCAAAAACTAATTTTTTTGGAATGGGGCTGTGGGATGTGGTATATAGTAGCCCATAGCTTAGGTATTTTTGTTACTAATATCATTAGAAAAACAATTATCGCGGACAGATTGTTTTTTAGCTAAATAAATAAGCTTTTTAAATTTTCATTAGTATCAGATATTCAATTTTTTATATTAATTATTTTGATATTAAAAGTTGAATATTTATAAACTAATAAAACCACTTATTGCTCTTTTTAGGAGTGGTTACTTAAGATCTGTCATTTGCACATATATCCATTGATTATTATCTGATTAAAGAGGTGATCTAATATTTCTTTTTATTCTTTAAAAAATATACTTTTATAGCCTCATGTGATATCCTGCTGAAAACACTGGTTCCGTAATTATTTGTTTCCCTCCCATTATCCCTTTGAAGACCAGCCATCAGTATGGATAAAGTCTTAAGCCCGCGGCTGTGTTTTAAGGAAAGTATTTCAGTAAATTCGTTTCTTCTAAAACTCGCTCTGCAATTAATGAGAAAGGTCAGCTATGTACTTACCCTGGTTCTGCTTTTGTCAGGGATCAATGAATCTTTTGCACAGGATTTTTCTAACAAGGGGAAGGATTTCTGGGTAGCTTATGGCTACCACCAGACCATGACAGGGGCCAATGGCGGCTCTCAGAATATGGTTCTTTATTTTGCCGCCGAACAGGTTACCAATGTTAAAGTAGAGATCCCGGGTCTGGGCTATTCCCAGAGTTATGTCGTGGCGGCCAATTCGGTTGTTACTTCCAATCCTATACCTAAGATAGGAGCACAGGATGCGAGGCTGACATCTGAACTGGGAATCCCAGAGAATAAAGGTATTCATATCACCAGCGACAAACCGATCGTCGCCTATGCGCATATTTACAATCAAAGTGTTTCTGGCGCCAGTATTTTATTCCCTACCAATACGCTGGGAAGGGAATACTATTCGGTGAACTATACCAATAACTCAAATACAGGAAATGCTAATTGCTGGTTTTATGTGATCGCTGCCGATACTGGCACTACTACCGTAGAGATCACGCCCAGTGCCAATACGCTGACACATCCTGCAGGGGTTCCGTTTACCGTGAACCTCACCCAGGGCCAGGTTTACAACCTGATGGGCCAATACAGCGGTTTTTCTGGTGTTGACCTGACCGGATCAAGTATCAGAAGTATCAGTACTACCGCAGGCGCCTGCAAACCTATCGCTGTATTCTCCGGCAGCGGAAGGATCAATATTACCTGTAACGGGCCATCCACGAGCGGGTCATCTGATAATTATATGTCACAGGCCTTTCCTAAAACTGCCTGGGGCAAAAAGTACCTGACCGTTCCTGCCGCCGGAGGCAATGCGTTCAATATTTACCGTGTATGTGTTTCTGACCCGGGCACGATAGTACGTATTAATGGGGTAGTAACCACGCTTCCGCTGATCGGCAATTTCTACTATGAGATAGCGGCTACGAACCAACCTCAACTGATCGAATCGGATAAGCCAATACTGGTAGCACAATATTTTACCTCACAAAATCAGTGCGGCAACAGTACCGCCAATCAATTAGGCGATCCGGAAGTGATATATCTCAGCCCTGTTGAGCAGAACATCAATAAAGTGCTGTGGAATGCCACGCCCAACTTTGCCATTCAGCAGCATAATTTCAATGTAGTGATACCGAATAGCGGAACGGCATTGACATCATTCCGACTTGATGGGATACCGGTTGCGCCGGGATCTTTCCTTGTCCATCCGCAGGATCCTGCATATTCATACCTGGTGCAAAATGTCACATCGGGACAGCATATCATACAATCCGATTCCGGTTTCAATGCCATTGCGTATGGTTTTGGTAACGCTGAGTCGTATGGATATAATGCAGGCACCAATATCAAAGACATTTACCGGTATATTTCCGTAGATAATCAATATGCGGTGGTTGATTTTCCGGCTGCCTGTAAAGGGGCGCCTTTCTCGCTGTCAATGACCTTTCCTTACCAGCCTACCCAGATCATCTGGCAATTCAATGGCCTCTTTCCCGACGATACACTCAATAACCCTGCCTTTACTTCTACCGTTGTCGTGAATGGAAGAACGCTATACAAATATGCACTGCCCGGTTCTTTTTCAGTACCTGCAGCCGGGATATATCCTATCAGGATAGTGGCTCAGAATCCAACTGCAGACGGATGCAGTGGTGTGCAGGAAATTGACTACGATCTCCAGATATTTGATCTGCCTGTAGCTGATTTTAACTTTACAACTAACGGATGCGTATCAAGCCCGGTTCTTTTTAATGATAACAGTTCAAACACCAGCGGCCGCCCGATCACACACAGGCATTGGAACTTTGGCGACGGCAATACAGTAAATGATGTTTCTTCCACCAGCCATACGTATAGCGGACCCGGCTCGTATATTGTAAAATACACGATCATCAGTGATGTTGGCTGTAAATCGGATACCATGCCGAAGACAGTCATATTAAATGATCCACCGGTTGCTGATTTCACACCGGTTGCACCATTCTGTGCCAGCAAAACAGTATCATTCACAGACAACTCCAGTGTTGCTACAGGCTCTATTACTAAATGGACATGGAACTTTGGTGACGGCTCTCCCCTGGTGATAGCTACAACAAGTACCGGGCAAACTCACACGTATGCTAACACCGGACCTTATACGGTCACCTTAACAGTAGAAACTGCTTCCGGGTGTGTGAGTGCTCCTGCATCCAAAAATATAACGGTAAGCCCTAACCCGGTTGTTGCGTTCAATTTGCCCAATGTGTGCCTGCCTGCCGGTGCAGCTCAGTTCAACAGCAATTCAACGATCAGTGATGGTACAGAAAGCCAGTTCACTTACTTATGGAATTTTGGAGATGCCACCCCCACCGCCAATGTTCAGAATCCATTACATAATTATACGGCTACTGGCCCCTACAATGTTTCATTGACAGTAACGTCCAATAATGGCTGCGCAACTACCCTGACCCAGAACCTGGCCACCATTTATGCTGAACCGAAAGCTATTTTCCCGTTGCCTGCAGAGGTATGTCTTGGCGCTGCTATGAACTTTACCGATCAAAGTACCGCCGCAGGCAGCAGTATTAGCCAATGGCAGTGGAGTTTTGGAGATGCCGCGACATCTGCAGTTCAAAATCCTTCGCATACATATACAGCTGCAGGCACTTATACGGTCACACTTTCTGTGACATCAGCTATAGGATGCCAGTCAGTAAGCCCGGCCAATATCGCTACACAGACTGTCACTGTTAATGCACTGCCAACAGCAGGCTTTAATGTTTCATTGCCGGGTTGTGTCGGGCAAGGGGTGACGTTTACCAGCACTTCGGTGCCCAATTCAGGAAATATTACAAAATGGACATGGAATTATGGGGATGCTACACCGGCTATAGTAGCCACTAACGGTAATCCTTTAACGCATGTTTATTCTGCTATCAATTCTTACCAGGCTACTTTACAGATAGAGACAGATAAAGGTTGCGTCAGTTCTGTTTTTCCCCGTGATATTGTTATAAACGCCGTACCCGTTGCCGGATTTATTTCGCCGGACATCTGCGTGGGTGATAACCTGGCGCCATTTACTGATACCTCAAAAATATCTTCGGGAACGGTCAATGCATGGGAGTGGAATTTTGGCGACCCCAATGCAAATGCCGGTAACCCTAATATTTCATTACTGCAGAACCCTACGCATCATTACACTATACCCAATACTTACACAGCGCAATTGATCGTGACCAGCAATATGGGTTGTAAGGATACAACGACGAACCCGGTCAAAGTGAACGGCGCAGTTCTTACTCCTCAATTCACTGTGGAGAATGCTGGTCCCCTCTGCAGCAATAAGTCAATAACCATTAAGGATGCTTCGACCATTGATGCCGGAAGTATTTTGAGAGTGGAAATATACTGGGATGCCGCTGACCCGACCAATAAAACGACTGATAATAGCCCGGTTCAGGGTGAAACTTATACGCATACATATCCCGAGTTTGGTTCACCAGCTACCAAACAATACACCATACGATACGAAGTATGGTCAGGTATTACCTGTGTGAACAGTATTACTCAGACTATTGACCTGCTGGCAACACCACAGCTTGCATTTGGCGCTGTGCTTCCTGTTTGTGATAATGCACCGGCGTTTCAGTTAAGCCAGGTACAGCTAACCAATAATCTCCCGGGATCGGGTGTATTCAGCGGAACAGGTGTGTCATCTGCGGGTTTGTTTGATCCTGAAGGAGCAGGAGAAGGTCAGCATTCGATCATTTATACTTATACAGGGACCAACGGATGTTCCAATTCTGCCAGTCAGGATATCATTGTGAACCCGACACCGGATGCCGATGCAGGACCTGACAAGTTTGTACTAGAAGGCGGTTATATAGTATTGACACCAAAACAGGTAACCAATATGCCTGTTACCTATTTATGGACGCCGCCAACTTATCTTAATAACCCGGCTATTGCCAATCCACAGGCTTCACCGCCAACAGATTTTACCTATACACTTACTGTTACATCAGATAAAGGTTGTGTGGATGACGACCAGGTGTTTGTGACACTGCTGAAATCGCTGGTGATACCGAATATATTCAGCCCGAACGGAGATGGTATTAATGATAAGTGGATGATCAAATACCTGGATAGCTATCCCGGCTGTGTCATACAGATCTATAATCGTTATGGCCAGCTTGTACAGCGTTATGTTAATTATACCACGCCATGGGATGGCAGGATCAACGGACAGGATGCGCCCATTGGCACTTATTATTATGTTATTGATCCTAAGAACGGCAGAAAACCGATCACAGGATATGTTGATATAATTCGTTAATATGAAAAAGAATTTGCTGATATTGATCAGTGTGTTCATGATCACAGTTGCAGTGGCACAGCAACGTTCACACTATACGCAGTACATACTGAACAATTATATACTGAACCCGGCATTGAGCGGCATTGAGAACTATACTGATGTCAAGATCAGTGCCAGAGACCAATGGGTAGGATTGAACGGGGCGCCAAGAACAGTTTACCTGACAATTCATGGGCCAATAGGGAAGAAGGATTATAAAACATCTGCTACTTCTTTCAATATTCCCGGTGAAAACCCAAGAGGAAACTCTTACTGGGAAAGTTACACAGCTTCAGAGCCGCATCATGGTATCGGCCTGACGGTATTGAATGATAAAACGGGCAACTTTAACCGTTTTACCACCTATGCTACCTATGCGTATCATCTTGGTCTGAATGCGACAACCAATCTTGCAGCAGGTTTTTCAGCAGGGATCACTATGGTAGGTCTCAATGCTGACGGCAAAGCTTTCTTTGGTGATACGCCGTCTGATCCTTCTCTCGGAAATGCGACCGGCGAATTGAATAAACTGAAACCGGATATTGGTGTCGGTTTATGGTTGTATTCATCAGATTATTTTATCGGGTTGTCAGGCCAGCAGGTAGTACCTCAAAAACTGGCATTTGCTGATGATGCAACATTCAAAATAAAAGGAAGGCTGATCCCGCATGTATTTTTAACAGCCGGTTACCGCTTTATGATCAATGATGATATCAATGCTATACCTTCTGTAATGGTAAAATATATCAGTGGTGCTTTTAAAAATGACTACCAGGCAGAAGGAAACCTGAAATTGCAATACAGAGACCTCTTATGGGTAGGGGGCAGCTACCGGCAATTTGATGGTTATGCTGCCATGGTGGGCCTGAATGTGGCCAATACGTTCAATGTGGGTTATGCTTATGATTTCACAAAAACGGACCTGCGGACATATAGCCGTGGTACGCATGAACTGATGATCGGGTTCCTGATCGGTAACCGGTATGGGGATACCTGCCCCCGGAACGTTTGGTAAAACCTTGACCTGGATATTTTTATAGCGGAAAATACTTAGCATAACTTTCCTCATATGAAATAAGGCGGGGATTGATTACCATTGCCTGTTGATTTTAAACAGCCAGTTAAACCTTGCGTGGGGGGACCATGTCCTATCTGACTGCCTGCTTTATCCTATGTCTATTTATACCGGTGTAAGATTCACCATTTCGAAAACAAGCGCTGAATGTTGTGAGAAAATTAGTGCTGCCATTTTTTATCCCGCTTGCACTGCTATTGTGTAGTCGTAGTATGGCCCAGGATTTTTCCAATAAAGGAAAAGAGTTCTGGCTGGCCTATTGCTATCATGTGGGAATGGCGCAGGGTGGGAGCCCGGTCATGACGCTATATATCACATCTGATGTTAACACACCTTACACGGTTGAGATATTTGGAGTAACCACCATTCAAACCGGTACTATCACCGCAGGCCAGGTAGTGACAGTCACTATCCCGACTTCCTATTTTATCAACGATGAAGGCCCTTTCAGTAACAAAGCTATACATGTAACAGCCGACAAGCCTGTGGTCGTGTATTCGTATATCACCCGGAGTGCTATAAGCGGGGCAACAGTTTGTCTGCCGACCAATGTTCTTGGCAAAGAGTATTATGCCATGAGTTTTACACAGGTTTCAAATGAAGCTAATTCGTATTCTTACTTCACTATTGTAGCGGTGGAAGATAATACCGGGGTCGAGATCACACCCTCGGCGAATACAAAGAATGGGTGGCTGGCAAACAATACCTATACGATTACCCTGAACAAAGGACAAATCTACCAGGTGCTTGGTACAATTAGCGGTAATAGCGGTGTTGACCTCAGTGGTTCGAAGATCAGGTCCGTTGCATCCGCCGGCGGAGGTTGTAAACGGATCGCTGTTTATTCAGGTTCGGGTAAACTATCCATTGGCTGTTCCTCGGCGGGAACATCCGATAATTTATATCAGCAGCTATACCCGATAGCATCCTGGGGTAAAAAATATTTTACCGTTCCTAGTTATAACCGACCCACTAATTATTACAGGATCGCCAAAAGTAACCCGGCCGCAACAGTATATTTGAATGGAGTGGTAGTACCCCCTGCTTCCTTCGTTAACAATATCTATTACGAGTTTTCCAACAATACCCCCAACAAGATTGAGTCCGATATGCCGATCTGTGTGACCCAGTATTTTACCACGCAGGGATGTTCGGGTAATGCTTCTCCTTATGACCCTGATATGATCGTGCTGAGCCCGGTAGAGCAAAACATCAGCCAGGTAACACTGGTAAGCTCTAATCTTGTGGCCTCCAACCCACAACATCATCTGCACGTTGTGATGAGAAATGGTGGAACCGGTATTTCTTCTTTTAAACTGGATAATGTCCCGATTGGTGCCGCTTCATGGGTGATACATCCTCAGGATGCAAATTACTCTTATCTGTATCTTACAAACGTATCACAGGGGTATCATACCCTTTATTCTGATTCAGGCTTCAATGCATTGGCATATGGGTATGCCAGTGCGGAATCTTATGGTTATTCCGCCGGCGCCAACGTGAAGGACCTTTATCAGTTTGTAAGTGTACAGAATCAATACGCCGTGGTGGACTTCCCTGCCAGTTGTAAAAATTCTCCCTTTTATTTTTCAATGACCTTTCCTTATCAACCGACACAGATCATCTGGGATTTCAACGGACTTTTTACCAATGTTACTATCAATAGCCCGGTATATGATTCTACCTGGTTTGTAAATGGCCGGCAATTGTACCAGTATAAACTTCCAACCCCGTATACGATCGCGGCATCTGGCACTTATCCTGTAAAGGTTATTGCACAAAACCCGACGTCCGATGGTTGCGGCAACCAGCAGGAAATTGAATATGATTTGCAGGTATTCGATCCTCCTGTTGCAGATTTTACTCTTTCCAATAATGGATGTACCACGCAGCCAGTTTCATTTATGGATGCGTCGAACACGGGAGGAAGATCTGTAATACATCGCTACTGGGATTTTGGCGATGCATCCACTTCTGGTATTAGTAATCCTTTACATAGTTATGTATCGCCGGGCAGTTATGATATCAGGTATTCTTTGATCACAGATGTAGGCTGCCTGTCGGATACTACATCGCATACTATTACGCTTACAAATCCTCCTGTTGCTTCTTTCAATATATCCTCTCCGGGATGTATAGGAAAACAGATCACGTTTTCTGATCAATCTTCTGTTACTGGCGGGGCTGTGATAGTAAAATGGTATTGGGATTTTGGAGATGGCTCTCCGGTTGTTACGGCATTGACCAATGCGGATCAGATCCATACCTACTCTGCAGCCGGTTCTTACAATGCTACTTTGAAGGTGGAAACCACCACGGGTTGTCAAAGTCCTTTGTTCACTTTGCCGGTGATGGTTTCTGTAAACCCGGTAGCGGGTTTTGATTTTCCTAATATATGTATGCCTGCAGGCGCTGCACAATTCACAAATACTTCCACCATTAGTGACGGTACGCAGTCGTTATTAAGCTATAGCTGGGATTTTGGAGATGGCTCACCGGTTTCTGCTGCGCAAAATCCCTTACACAGTTATTCAGGTTTAGGTCCTTACAATGTTCGTTTGACAGTCATATCGAATAATGGATGCAGCGATGATACTCTTCGTTCTGTGAATACTATCTATGCGCAACCGGATGGAGAGTTTACGGTCAATCCTCAAAATTGTAGCTATGAAGCTACGGTGTTTGCCAGCACAAGCAACCCGTTACCTGGCAATACGATTTCTCAATGGCATTGGGATTTCGGAGATGGAAATACTTCTGCTTTGCAAAACCCTGCCTGGAACTATAATCTTTCCGATACTTATACCGTAAAGCATTGGATCGTCACCGACAAAGGATGCAACAGCGATACCGCCAGTCATATGGTAATTGTTCACCCTCAACCTTTGGCTAACTTTGTTTTCAGCACACCAGTCTGTGAAACGAAAACGATCAATTTTGCCGATGTCACTGTTTATAGTTCGGGCACAATAACCAACTGGGTATGGGATTTTGGCGATCCTGCAAGCGGAGCAGCAAATACATCATCATTACCTGGCCCGGCGCATACATTTGCATCAGCTGGTTCGTATTCTGTATCATTGGTTGTTACGGCCAGCACAGGATGTGTAAGCGGTGTGTCTTCACAAGGCATTACTGTTCGCCCGCAACCAAAACCGGGATTTATTTCACCAGAGGTTTGTCTTACGGATGCTTTTGCCCAGTTCATTGATACAAGCTATATCGCTTCCGGTTCTATCAATGCGTGGTCATGGGATTTTGGCGATCCATCCAGCGGGGCGTCAAACACTTCAACTTTGCAAAATCCATTGCATAGGTATAATGCGATCGGTAACTATACAGCGACATTGACAACGACCAGCAATGCAGGATGTGTGGAAACGGTCACCCAATCTTTTACGGTAAATGGAGATATACCGGTTGCTGATTTCAATGTGCTCACACCTGTATCGCTTTGCGCAAATGATTCAGTCTCTATTCAAAATACATCAACAGTCAACTTTGGAAGCATTACTAAAGTTGAGATTTACTGGGATAACGGGTCAGCGCCTGCAGTTTTTGAAACAGATGATCTGCCGGCACCGGGAAAGGTCTATAAGCATTTATACCCGGATTTCCAATCGCCTTTGACAAAGACATTCAGCGTACGTTTCAGGGCATATTCTGGTTTAAGTTGTGTAAATGAAAGAACCCGCACGATCGTCGTGAATGCCTCTCCCAAAGTTCAGTTTGCGGCGATACCTGATATTTGTTTGGATGCGATGCCATACCAGTTGACGCAGGCTATTGAAACAGGAGCTGTGCCGGGTACCGGTATTTACTCGGGTTCAGGCGTTTCTTCGACGGGCATATTTACACCGTCTTTAGTGGGTCCGGGAACTTACCGCATCCTTTACACGTACTCATCTACCGCGGGTAGTTGTGTAGATACGGCCTCTGCTACAATAAAAGTGCTTGAACCGCCCGTAGCTGATTTTAGTTTTTCAAATCCGGCCTGCGAGACGCAAGCAATCACGTTTAGCGACAATTCATCTACTGTTGAAGGAACACTTACACAATGGACATGGGATTTCAGTGATGGCGGCCCGCTGGTTATAAGAAACAGCGCTTCATCATTCACACATATATTCGTATCTCGGGGTACTTATGAAGTTAAGCTGAAGGTCACAACAAGTAATGGATGTGTGAGCATTGAAAAGAAAATTCCCGTTGCGGTTAACCCATTGCCGAGACCCAATTTTGCCATTCCTGCCAGCGCCTGTTTGCCAAATGCCAATGTCGTTTTTAATGATCTTTCAGCTATATCAGATGGTTCGCAATCATCCTTTACCTATTTCTGGAATTTCGGCGATCCCGCAAGCGGAGCTGTAAATAATTCTATAGCGAAGAATCCATCACATACTTATATTATAACGGGTCCATTCAATGTAAACCTGCAGGTAACGAGCAACGCCGGTTGCCTGCACGATACGACCATTATACTGAACACGATACATCCGCAGCCACTCGCATCTTTTACAGCAGATAAGGAAGAATTATGTATTGGAGACCGCTTCTTGTTTACTGACAAAAGTGATCCGCTGGATGGAACTACTACCCAATGGAACTGGGATATGGGTGATGGCAGCACGAAAAGCATTCCCTCCTTCAGCTATATTTATTCCGTAAGCGGCACTTTTAATGTAAGCCTGGTCGTTTACAACGATCATGGCTGCAAGAGTACCCTGTTTTCGCTGCCCGTGACCGTGCATCCATATCCTGTTGTAGATGCAGGCCCTGACAGGTTTGTACTGGAAGGCGGAACGATCACATTGACACCGACCGTAACAGGTAATGACCTGAACTATCTATGGACTCCTAATTTATATTTTGCAGGAAGCAATACAGTGGCAAACCCTGTTATAAAAGGGATCGACGATCAAACCTATCTCTTGACGGTAACGGCCAGGGGTGGATGTAAACAGACCGACGAAATATTCGTCAAAGTATTAAAGATGCCGGTTATACCGAATATCTTCAGCCCTAACGGAGATGGTATCCACGATAGATGGGAAATTAAGTACCTGGAAAGTTATCCAGGGAGTGTAGTGCAGATTTATAATCGTTACGGGCAGATGGTACAACGTTTTGTGAATTATAATTCTTCGTGGGATGGAAAGATTAATGGAAAAGACGCACCAATAGGAACATACTATTACGTCATCGATCCGAAGAACGGGAGAAAGCCCATAACAGGGTTTGTAGATATCATCCGTTGATATGAAACCTGCATTACAGGTGTACGATCTTCCTGGTCTTCACTTTTTTCAGATTGTTGAGCGCCTTTTGGATGTCTTTTTTACTTTGCTCTACAGCTTTCAGGCTGATCTCTGTATCGGGAATTCCTTTGAGATTATTCTCGCAAAGCTCTTGCTGCAGGGCAGATAATTCAGCCAATGCTGTGTTGTATGCCTGTTGAATGCTGTCTGTTTTTATTTCCACTATTGCCTTATTCAGCTCTTCATTTACCTTGTTCCATTCAATCTGGTTGTAAGCTAACCGAAGTTTATCTTCCATTTTGTCCCAGTCCACTTTACTCATTTCTTTGTCATACTTATATTTTAGCAGGCTTTTCTCATAACTGGTCATTGCGTCTGCTATTTTATTTTCAACTGCCTTCCATTGTTTTTCTTCCAGTACTTTCCTGGAGGCATCCAAAGCTTCTTTTACCTGCTGTTCCTGGTATTTATTTAATTGAGGTATCAACGGCATTTCAGTAAATGCAACATTCATAAAGGGTGAAGAGGCAGCATTATTGAGATCATAATTAAAAGCTGCTGCAGGTCGCTCATGCTCTCTATCACCGGTGATATCCTTATTTTTATTCTCAGACGGTATTTTGATATTATTGACGAAAGAACTTACGGGTATTCCGGGCAGATCCGCGGCCGTCTCAGGTTCGGTGTTCTCATCTCCGGCATAAAGGAAGAAAGGAGATGAGAGGCGTGGAAGTGAGGCAAAGGATTTACCCTCATCTTTTACCGGTTTGCTTAAGATAAGCAATGCGTTCAGCGCAATGAAGCAAAGCAGGCCGGCAAACAATCCTGCCAGCTTATTAAAAGAGATCACCTGTTTTTTCTGAACTCCCATCATGTATTCTATCCTGTGCAGAAGATCATTCTTTGCACCTGATGCTGCAACAACCAGAGGTTTCGGTAAATGATTGACCTTTTCCAGGGTAAGCAGGGCAGAAGCATATCCATAAGGGTCATATTGAAACTGCATGACCATTTCGTCACAGCTTTTTTCTCTTTCCCTTTCGATGATCTTTACAAACGATTTTACGAACGGGTTGAAATAAAGCAGGGTTTGAATGAAACGGATCACCAGGTTCAGCAGGTAATCATATCTCCTGATATGGGCCAGTTCGTGCAGTATGATCGCCTCAGTTTGCTGTATGGACAAATGGCTGATCGCAGCAACGGGTAACAGGATAACGGGCTTTAAATATCCAATGGTAACGGGAGAAGTGACGAGGCCTGAAAGCCAGATATGAACGGGTTTTTTAATTCCCATTTGCGCTGCCACATTTCTTACAAATATCCTCCAGCTGACATCGGCTTTGCTGAGTTCAAACCGGCGTATCGCCTGCACGTAACGATAATTGCGTACAAAATAAAAGACAGGAAGAACCAGCAGGAGTATGTATATGATCGAAGCAACAGGAAGCATTTTATAGAGCCAGTCATTCAGTTGCTGGTTATTGCTTCCGTAAAAAGTGATGGATGTGATGGCGCCATTATCAGGCGATATGGCAAAATATATGGAAGTAAAAGTATAAATGAACCAGCTAAAACCTGCTATGACCAAACCTGTGGCCAGTGTACTCCTTTGTGATGACGTAGCCTTTTTGAAAACAACACTTAGCAATTGGTAGATCATCCAGAGTAAAGCCATTTGCCATAGACTGTTGAGCAATGCCCATCCTGTCGCCTGCAGAAAGTTTGATTGGCCCGGGATCATGATTATTGTTTTTTCAGGTTATCCAGTAACGCCTGTATCTTTTCTATTTCTTCGGGACTTGCTTTGTGTTCGCCAAGGGCCTGGATTACCAATTGGGTAGGGGAGCCACCAAACAAATTGTCTATCATTTTGCTCAGCAGGTGTTTTTGCGTTTTTTCCTTATTTACTGCTGCCTGGTAAATATGCGTGCGCATGGAGTCATCTCTTTTTACCAGTCCTTTTTCATGCATGATCTGCATAAGTTTCAGTGTAGTGGTATAGCCAACATCCTTGGTACGGGCCAACTCTTCATGCACTTCTCTGACAGTTGCCATACCTTTTGACCACAGGGTCTGCAGTATTTCCAATTCACTTTCGGTTGGCTTAATGGTCTTAGTGTTTGACATAAAACTTATTTTTCAACCCGAATATACGACTATTTTCGTATTGCGTAATATCCCTAACCTTATTTAATTTTTTTTAACATCGGTTAACAATGTGACGCTGAAGGGGGAAAAAGGTTACAGGCTACTACTGAGAGCCGATCAATTCCTGTGCATGGAACGGAACAGCGACTTCTATGATAGCCCCTTTTCCGGGTGTACTGTAAATATTATAGGTTCCACCGATCATCAGGGCCCTTTCTTTCATTCCTGTTATGCCAAGGGTCTTTTTTTCTGCGACTGCTTCCGTATCGAAACCTTTACCATTGTCTTCAATGAGTAAAACAAGTTGCTGTCCCTGCTGCATCAGCGAAACATCTACCTTTTTTGCATCGGAATGTCGGGCAACGTTGGTCAGTGATTCCTGGAAGATGCGGAACAGGCCTATTTTTATCTTCTGGGACAATATCTCATCTTTAATGTCAGATATAAAAGTGGTCTTGGTACCTGTTCTTTTGCCAAAATCATGGCAGTACCAGTCAAGGGTAGCTGCTAACCCGAGGTCGTCAAGAAGACCTGGCCTCAGTTCTGATGATATCTTTCTGACCGTATCCACCATATTGTTGATTGCATCCAGTATTTCATTGATGTTGGGTATATATTTTTCATCGCTTGCCGTAATATTTTTACCCAGTCTTGATACATCCATCTTCAGAACAGTCAGTTGCTGCCCAAGCTCATCATGAATTTCCCGTGCTACATGTAATCTTTCATCTTCACGGATATTCTGCAGGTGTTCGGAAAGTCTTCTTATCTCTTCAAATGATCGTTTTAATTTTTCCTCTGCCGATTTCCATTTGGTCATATCACGGGTAACGCCCAATGCTGCTATGATCTTTCCATCTGCATTTCTGAACGGAACAATAGATATCTCACACCAGCGTCGTTTCCCCTTTAGTGTCAGCATTTCAAATTCCATTACACCTGTTTTCCCTTCGAACGCTTCGTCAATCATTTTTACAGCGATTCCCCTGTATTCTTCAGCTACTACATCAAGCAAGGATTGATTTTTTACCTGCTGAATATTATCAGCTTCTATCATATTAAGCCCCGAAGAATTTATGTCGATCAGTTTAACATCACGGGACATTAACTTGATACACTCGGGGTCTGTATCAAGTATCGTTTTCAGCCTGTATTCACTTTCTCTGAGTGCCATCTCGGTCCTTTTTCTTTCTGTGATATCAAGCATAGAGCCGATCATACGGTAGGGTCTTCCTTCTGTGTCAAAGACTACATACCCACGATCAAGGATATCAACCACTTCCCCGTCAGATTTTAAAAACCTGTACTCTTCGGTCCACGTCTTTTCTTTATTGGCAATTGCTTTTTGCAGGCTTTTTTTTGCTCTGTCGAGATCATCCGGGTGAAGGCCGTCATACCACGAGTCTATTCCCGGCTTAACTTTTTCTTTTTCGAGTTTGAATAAACTGTAGAAGTTCTCATTCCACCACATATTACCGCTGATCAGGTCCCAGTCCCATATGACATCATTCGTGGCGAGGGCGATAAAATTGAACCTGTCATTTGATTGTTTTATCTCTGTGATGGCTTTCTTACGTTCAGTGATGTCCCTTACAAATGCCAGGAACCGGTCTGAAGAGATCAGCTTGGCTGCCACTTCTACTTCTATCAGGTACCCGTCTTTGTGTTTAAGTTTTCTCTCGGAAGTCACCACTTTTCCGGCTGCGATATCTTCCATTCTAAAAGGCATATTCATCAGTTCGCGGGCATCTGTCAGCTCATGTACTTTCATTTGCAACAATTCCTGTTCTGAGTATCCTGATAGTTTTGAGCTGGCTGGGTTGGCTACTATTATTTGCCCCTGCATATTGGCGATAAAAATACTGTCACCTGCCTGCTCTACGAGTGTACGGTATTTCTGCTCACTCTCTTTTATCCTCAGTTCTGCTTTTTTATTTTCCGTTACCTCCCTTACCAGTACCAGCACATCATCCGGGCCTTGTGGTACATACCTTGCTTCATAGTCATGCTCCTCATTATCCAGCCTCATCTGGTAACTGTGGGAGAGTACCTGCCGGTTCGCCAGCACTTTTTTCAGGTTTTCCATCATCTCAGTTGCCAGGTCGCCTGGTATGATGTCGGTGATCTTTTTGCCCATGAATTGCTCTCTGGGAACAAGTGTTTTTAGCTCCAGTGGATTGTTGTAGTCAATGAACCTTCCTTCTCTGTCAATTATCAATACCATGTCCGGCAATGCATTTACAATGGCCTTGTTCCGTCTTTCACTTTTTTCCAGTTCCTCTGTTTTTTCCATTACCATTTTCTGCAGACGGGCCGGGGTTTTACTCAGGTGTATCGCAAATGCTCCACCAATTACTGAAAGTATAAGGCCTAATATGGCAATGGGTAATACTGTTTCAAGCGCCTCATATCCGTTTACAGGCATTACAGATAATTGCCACTCGCCGTTAGGAACTGTTACAGAAACTTCAGTGGATGCATGAGTGTTTTCCCGGTGCGGTAAAAAGAACTCTTCTTTTTTTGTATCGGGATTGATCTTCGATATCTGGTAATAGTACCCATCACTTCCGCTGGTATCAATACCGGCAGCACGAAGCAGAGTGGGCATTTTGATGATCACGGCCGAAAAGCCCCAGAATTTATTATTCAGAAAAAATGGTAAACGTCCTACTACTGCCAGACCTCCCTGCTTCAGTTCGAATGGGCCTGCAAAGAATAATTCTTTTTTTTCAATTGCTTTGAATGCTTCCTTATTCCGGGTGCTATCCTTTAGGATATCGTATCCGACCGCCGCTTCGTTTCCGTCAAGCGGATAAATATATTTGATGACGCCGCCAGGTACGAGTTGCAGGGCATCCATATATTTGTTGCTTTGCAGTATATACGCAGCAATAGAATCAAAATCCCGGGGTACCCCTTCTTTATCAATGATCAGTGTCAACGCCTGGGTAGCTGACAAACTGTATTGAAGTGATTGCTGCAACCTGCTTTTGGCTGATTGGGCAATAGCCATTGCGGCTTCTTTTTCTTCCCGCTGCTTCATATCATACCGAAGGCGGATAAAGAAATAACTGATAAAGCCAAGCAATAAAAAAACGATCAGGCCGGCCACCCGGGAATTGGTAAATAACCAGCGGGTCATGCTGTTCTTATTTTTGTTACTGCTCATCAGGTTTAAATGCTGGGGATCCTGTGTCATGCTTAGCCTGCTCAGCAGGCAGAGCAGACCCGGGAGTGGAAAGCTACTAATTTTATATTCCGGGATATATGATTTGGGAAAAAATTATATGGGGATAAGTATTATCAGCAAAAAAAGATAAGTATAGATATTAAACGGGTCGTCATCAGGTTGGCGCCAAAAAAATAAGCCCCCCTGTAGACACAGCGGGACTTACTGATAATGGTTCTGATTAAGTTCTTAAATATCTTATTTCAAATATACAGCAGTGGTTTGATTTATTGTTGATTTTGTTTCGGCTGCTATAATGGTTTTTTCTTCTTTTTTATTTTGTGCATGGTCGCCTGATTTACTTCCATGAAAAGCTGCTAATGTCGGCGCCAGAACCAAAGATACAATTGACATCAATTTAATCAAAATATTCATTGAGGGCCCTGAAGTATCTTTAAAAGGATCACCAACCGTATCACCTGTAACGGCAGCTTTGTGCGGTTCGCTGCCTTTTTTATAGGTCTGGCCATTGATCTCTACGCCGGATTCGAATGATTTCTTGGCATTATCCCATGCACCGCCTGCATTGTTCTGGAACATCCCCATGAGTACCCCACTTACCGTTGCACCTGCCAGGAAGCCTCCTAAGGCCTGGGGGCCAAGAACAAAACCGATAATGATCGGGGATACTATGGCAATAGCACCCGGGGCGATCATTTTTTTGATAGACGCATCAGTAGAGATCGCCACGCATTTTTCATATTCAGGTTTGCCTTTGCCTTCCATGATGCCGGGTATTTCCCTGAACTGGCGGCGAACTTCTTCTACCATGGCCATAGCTGCCTGACCGACAGCCTGTATAGCCAATGAAGAGAAAATAAATGGTACCATACCCCCGACAAACAGCGAAGCCAGCACATCAGCTTTATAAATATCAATGCCTGACATTTCATAGCCGTTGTGATTGACGACACCTACATACGCTGCGAATAATGCCAGCGCTGTCAATGCAGCGGAAGCAATGGCAAATCCTTTACCGGTAGCAGCAGTTGTGTTACCTACAGCATCCAGCACGTCAGTTTTTTCACGAACATCTTTCGGCAATTCACTCATTTCTGCAATGCCACCTGCATTATCTGCAATAGGGCCAAAAGCGTCAATAGCTAATTGCATAGCCGTGGTGGCCATCATACCGGCAGCAGCAATAGCCACGCCATACAGGCCGGCACATTCATAAGAACCCCAGATACCACCAGCCAGTACCAGGATCGGTAATAAGGTTGATTCCATCCCGACAGCCAGGCCTCCGATTACGTTGGTAGCATGACCGGTACCAGATTGGCGTACTATGGTGAGCACAGGGCGTTTACCCATCGCTGTATAATATTCAGTAATGATACTCATTAAAGTACCTACCACTAAGCCTACAGCAATTGCTCCGAGTACACCCCACTTGGTGAACTCCTGGTTGCGCAGGATCATTGTATCAGGTAATATAAAATACACAAGGCCCACTGAAGCAATCGCCGTAAGAACGATAGATCCCCAGTTGCCCATATTCAGGGCTTTTTGCACATTGGCAGTATTGATACCGGCTGAATCGCTTACACGGACAAACCAAGTACCCACAATAGAGAATAAGATACCTACGCCTGCGATAAGCATGGGAAGAAGGATAGGAGCAAGGCCACCAAACTCGTCAACGGATTTAGTTTCCTGTCCCAGTACCATGGTAGCTAATACGGTAGCGACATAAGAACCGAACAGGTCGGCGCCCATGCCGGCCACATCACCCACGTTATCACCTACGTTATCTGCGATAGTGGCGGGGTTTCTTGGATCATCTTCCGGGATACCCGCTTCCACTTTACCTACGAGGTCAGCGCCTACGTCGGCTGCTTTGGTATAGATACCGCCACCTACACGGGCAAACAAGGCTATAGATTCAGCGCCCAATGAAAAACCGGTCAGCACTTCAATCGTTCTTACCATTTCAGGAGAATCGACCGCAGCTCCGTTAGCGAAGATCATTTTTAATATGATGAACAAACCACCGAGACCTAATACAGCTAAACCTGCTACGCCTAATCCCATGACCGAACCACCGGTAAACGACACTTTCAATGCTTTGGATAAACTGGTACGGGCTGCTTCGGCAGTACGTACATTACTTCTGGTAGCGATCCGCATACCGATATATCCTGCAGTAGCGCTGAATACAGCGCCGATCACAAATGCAATAGCGATGGACCAGTGAGAGTTCTCGTTAGTGGTAGCCATGAAACCGAGCAGGATACCAACGACCACCACGAAATATCCGAGTATTTTCCATTCAGCTTTGAGGAAGGCCATAGCGCCGGCGGCGATATGGCTGCTGATCTCCTTCATGCGGTCGGTGCCCGCATTCTGTTTTGAAACCCAATTGAATTTGACAAGGGTATAAAGCAAGCCGATTACACCCATGAGAGGTACGACATAGATCAATTTGTCCATAAAACAGTGATTCTCTTAATAAAAAGTTTAAAGGACGGCAAAGATAGGGGAAAACAGCCTTCTTGTCAACCTTACATGAGTTTTTGTTGCCTGCTTCAAATCCCTGATTTAGCGTTCCTTGCGACGCTCCGTTCCGGGTTCTGAATGCTGCTCATCTGGGCTCTTCATTTGTTTAATCGGATGATCTCTCTGTAGATCGGTTTGGCTATAGGAGTGTCTTTTGGCCCGCAATCACAGTCACAGTTCTTAGGTTTCAGGTTTTCGGCATTCTTCAGTTCCTGTTCAATACTCCTGAGTTCGGCATCGGTTTTCCTGATCTCTGCTGCATTCTTCGAATCGGCGACTGAAATGTTCATGCCATTAATACTGATCTGCCCGATGGCCGTATTGAAGGCATCTTTTGAGGATTTATTCAGGGCAATGTTGAGCTCCTGTTTCAATGCAGTAGTGAACTCCTGCAACGCAAAGGCGACCGTTCCTTTTGTTTCTGTCACGGCCATTATCCAGGCTTTTTCCTTTTGCGGCAGCATGATTTTTCCGTTCTTTAAATAAAAAGCAAACTCTTCCCTGTTTCTTTCAGCCGGGCCGCCTTCGACATATACTTTCACTGAAGGAATAATAAGGTACACTTTGATCTTTTCCCGGTATTCACCTGTTATACGGACAAAGAGTTCACTTTCTTCCACACCATTCACGTCTTTCAATAGAATATCAATATTGAACCATCCAAATGTCTCAATACTGAATTGGTAATATTCGGCTCCATAATATTGCGGAGAAACCCTTTCCTCAAAATCTACCGGTGGAGGAGGGCCGATAGGCTCGTTAGTCATAGGAAGAGATGCTGGTTCTTTCTTTTCTGTCACGAGACTGCCATTATCGGTTTCCAGGTTTTGCCTTTTTGCTTTTGCTGCCACTTTCATCTCTTCAAGCCGGTATTGCATTCTCCAATAACGATAGCAGCTATCAATACAGTCATCAAGATAAGCATGGGAGGGAAGCGATAAATCGTTTTTATCACTTTCGTTTTGTACGTAGCGGTAAATGTCGTTGAGATCACTGTCGGAGAGATCCTGAAAAAGTGTTCCTAAACTACCAAACCTATTTTTCAAATTGTAGGAGTATAGATCACAGGCGTCAGACCATGGGTGGTCGAGATAATGATAATGGTACTTTCGGAAAATCTCTTCTTCACCATTAAAGCGCTTTAGAAAATGCGCCAGGTCCGGCCCTGTCAGATCTTTCCCGATCCCATGACAATTGGCACATTTGCTCTGAAACAACTGTTGTCCTTTTTGTATGCTGCTTAGCTGTTTATTCTCTGGCAATGCTGCCGGTTCCATCCAGTTGATGTTACCATTCTTATCTTTTTGCCCTTTGAACAACTGCATTCCTTCTGCCAGGTAGCCTGAAGGTATTGCTACTTTGATCGCCTGCGAGATCTTTACATCCTGTCCGCCTTTGGCATTAATGTATATCATGCCGCCGCTGGAGAGAGGTTCACCATTGGCTTGCGTTACCAGGCCTCCCTGTATCATTTGCTCTAAAGAATATGCTTCTTTTACTTCGAGGATAACCGTATTGTCATTGGCTGTCAGCGATCCTTTCGGAATTTTCAGTAAGGCGCCGTTCTTTGTGACAAGCACTGTGTCGTTGGTAATGTCAATCGTATATTCCTGTAACGGAAGATTATCTGTATTCAGTATCGTATTGGAAGCAGGAGAGGTGCAACTACTCAAAATAACAAAAGCAAACGGAATAATGAGACATGCATATTTCATAAGCAGTGTTTGAGGATATACAGATGCTGTTGATACCATTTTTCATAAAATGGTAACCCTTTATGTCTCTTTATTTTTGCGAATTGAAAGAAAAGCGCCTGCAAGGTTTTCAATAATATCACCCGCCACCATCGCCTCCTGTGATAATTTTTCTGCGGCAATATCACCGGCAAGACCGTGCAGGTAAACGCCAAGGATAGCTGCTTCCACCGAACTGTATCCCTGTGCCAGCAGACCGGTCAACAGACCGGTAAGCACATCACCACTGCCGCCGGTGGCCATGCCGGCATTGCCGGTAGAATTGAAAAACCCTTTGCCGTCTGTTGTGGCGATCAGTGTATGATGTCCTTTCAGGACAATGATCAGTTTGAGTTCTCTTGCTTTTTGCAGGGCAAGTTGTATGCGGGCAAAATCATCCGCCGTTTCGCCAAATAATCTTTCGAATTCTTTCGGGTGCGGCGTGAGTATCGAGCCAGCCGGGATCAATTGCAGCAGGTCTTTTTGCGAAGCGATGATGTTCAAAGCGTCAGCATCTAACACGACCGGGTGACGGTAAGTATCCAGTACTTCCCGTATCATCATTTTGGTTTCAGCGGCCATGCCGATACCCGGGCCGATACCGATTGCTTCATACTGTGTCAGGTCAGTTTCTATTTTTGTGATCGAAGCTATGCTTACATCTGCTTTTACCATCGCTTCCGGAACGGTACTTTGCAGTATGTCATAACCATTTCTGGGAATATGACAGGTGAGAAGCCCGATACCACTTCGCATACACGCCCTGGCAGATAAAACAGCAGCGCCCATTTTCCCATAGCTGCCTGCTATCAATAAACCGTGTCCGAAATTTCCTTTGTTGGCAAAGCGCTGGCGGGGCTTATGGATGCTGCTGACGGTTTCCGCATCGATCCATTCATACGTTCCTGATGCGTGTTGGTAAAATTCCTCATGCAATCCGATGTCAAGAATATGCAGTTCGCCGGTAAACTCAGCATTTTCTGCTACAAGGAAAGCGGGTTTAAGGCATTGAAAGCTTAACGTGTGATCGGCCCGGATAATACTATTCCCTTTCGATGAGCGGTCTACGAACATCCCACTTGGAATATCAATGGAAATGATCCTGCAGCCACTATTATTGATGTACTCTACTAACTCTGCGGTAACTCCTTCCAGTTTCCTGTTCAGCCCAGAACCAAACAATGCATCAATGATCACTTCGTTATTTTCTAACGGATGGAAATTTTCTTTTGATTGAATGAACCGGATATCTGTTCCATCAGCCTGATGCAGCCTGGCGAGATTGGTTTGAAAATCTTCGGTGCCCTGATGGCCGAACTCGAGTATTGCAACGGTAACAGGATAATTTTTCTTAGCGAGCATTCTCGCTATAGCCAGTCCATCGCCGCCATTATTTCCTTTGCCGCAAAAGATCGTGTAATGAATGTCGCCGTAAGTATGGCCCTCCAGCCAATCCACACATTTTCCCGCAGCCCTTTCCATCAGGTCAATGGAAGAGATAGGTTCGTGCTGAATAGTATATTGATCCCAGAGGCGGATATCCTCTGCGTTGAGGATTTTCATTGCCCAAACTTATCCCTTATTCTTTACTTTCCGGGCAGCAAGGGAGGATGATTTTTGTACGGAAGCGGTTTTGTGTGAAGATTCAGCCATCTCTGCATCGTCATCATCACGGTCACCGTCCTGCAGATAGTCGCCGAAGATATCGTATGATTTGCGGGCATTGCTATAGATACGGCTGTTGTATTTATTGCCGAGTACGATGATCGTGACCTTTTCATCTATCAGGCGGGCAAATGCAGCATTGAACCCATGCCAGCGTCCGTTGTGATACACCACTTTTTTCCCATTGGGTAGCATTAATAAACGCCAGCCGAGGCCATAATTATGAACAGACGGCCTTTCGTTGCTGTAAGGAGTGAACGCGGAATCGAGAAACCTTTTATTGATGATCTGGTCGGTATAGAATGCCTGGTCCCATTTCAACAGGTCTCTTGGGGTAGTATAAATGTTCTTATCGCCATAGGTGCCTTCGAGATGATCGTTATCCCATACCGAACCACCGGCCTGGTAAGAGGAGATCACATTTTGATTCTCTTTTGTCGAGTACACGAAGGTGTGGTGCATGCCAAGCGGCTCGAAGTATCTTGCCTTCATGTAATCGGGGAATGATAAGCCGCTTACCTTTTCAATGATCAGCGCCAGTAAAACATAATTGGTATTGCTGTAGCTGAAACGCCTGCCGGGTGAAAAACTCCTGTTGGGCTTTTTGGTAAGCATGTAATCGAGCACATCCTGGTTGGTGACCTGCCGGTCCTTCCATTCGTTCTTTGGCATGAAATAAACATAATTAGGCAGACCGCTGCGGTGAGTAAGCAGCATCTGTACACTGACGCCGGGATAGGGAAAACCCGGAAAAAATTTTTCCATCTGATCATCCAGTGCGATCAATCCATCCTGCGCCATCCTGAGAATAGCCATGCCCGTAAACGTTTTACCTGACGATGCTATATGTGTGGAAGTACTATCTGTAAATGCCTCTTTTATTTTTGGGTTAGCATAACCTGCATATTTTTCATAGATAATGTTACCGTCTTTGGCCACGAGTATGCCGCCGCTGAAACCCCTGTTCAGCAATCCTGTTTCAAAGAAATGCGAGACTTCCCTGAAATAATGCCTGAACAACTGTTTGTCGAGTTTGACGGGAGTAGGAGGATAATACTCCAGCGAGTCGTCTTTAGGAGGAGATACCACGCCATTACCTGATGAAGAAGTACAGCCCCAGCCGATCAGAGCAGCAATAAATATCCTGATAATGGTTTTCATGGATGGAAGTGATTTAGGTGATGTTCACAAATATAACGCAATCATAAATAGTTTGGTATCAGGTGGCTTATTTATCATCTGTAATGTTGATATTTGCAGCATGAGCAACACCGAAAAAACGAGTTATCCCAAAGAAAAAATACGCATACTCTTCCTCGAAAATATCAGTGATACTGCCGTAAAAAACTTCCGTCACCATCAATATACCAACGTCGAGAAGATCACAAAGGCCCTGACCGAAGAAGAACTGATCAGAGAGATCAGGGATGTCCACATCCTTGGTATCCGGTCAAAGACACAGATCACCAAAAATGTACTGGATGCCGCTAAAAAACTGCAGGCTATCGGTTGTTTCTGTATAGGGGTAAACCAGGTGGACCTGAAAGCCGCCACCAAAAATGGCGTGGTTGTATTCAATGCCCCCTATTCCAATACAAGATCTGTGGCAGAACTGGTGATCGGGCTTGCCATTATGCTGATCCGCCGTATCCCTGATAAAAACAAGGCTGCACATGAAGGCATCTGGATGAAAGATGCAAAAGGAAGCTATGAGCTCAGGGGGAAAACCCTTGGCATTATCGGGTACGGTAATATTGGTTCACAGGTTAGCGTGTTAGCAGAAGCACTGGGTATGAAAGTACTCTTCTATGATGTGGAAACAAAGTTGCCGTTGGGTAATGCTGTTGATGGGAAATCATTGAAGGAAGTGCTAAGTAAAGCCGATGTGGTGACATTGCATGTTCCTGAAACTTCACAGACAAAGAACCTGATCAATAAAAGCAACCTGAAGTATTTTAAAAAAGGGGCTATACTGATCAACTATGCGAGGGGAGAGGTGGTAGACCTGGATGCATTGAGAAAATTCATTGTAGAAGGTCATATCGGTGGTGCGGCTATAGATGTATTTCCCTGGGAGCCTGAAAAGAACGGCGACCGTTTTCAATCGCCATTGCAGGACCTTCCCAATGTGATACTGACACCACATATCGGCGGAAGCACCGAAGAGGCGCAACAAAATATCGGTGAAGATGTGAGTGTGAAACTGTTCAATTACCTGGAGAAGGGTATCACCTTTGGTTCGCATACCGTACCGGCATTATCATTACCGCCGCAGGAAGGTTCACACCGCATATTGCATATACATAATAACGTGCCGGGTGTACTCTCAGCCATCAACACCCAATTATCCAAACACAATATTAATATACTCGGCCAGTACTTAAAGACCAATGACGAGATCGGCTATGTGGTGCTCGATATTGACAAGAAGCTTTCATCACAGGCGCTGCAGTTGCTGAAAGAAGTAAAGGAAACAATAAAGGTCAGGCTATTGTATTGATACAGGTATGGCAAATGAACTTATTCAAAACCTGCTGGAAGCTCTGGCCGTATCACCGGCCAATATACCATTACGTATGCAGGTCGCCCATATGATGCTGCAGGAAAAGATGTTTGACGAAGCGGCGGGGCAGTTCAGCGAAGTGCTGAAGCAGAGCTATGGCAACAACAAAGCGCAGGCGGGACTGGCGGAATGTTATTTTCAGCAGGGAAAATTTTCTGCGGCGATCATAATTTATGAGCAGTTGTATGATCACCTGAACACAGGCGACCGGGTAATATATATTAAATCACTGATCAAGGAGAATTCCCTACAGCAGGCGATAGAAGAATACCAGAAACTGCTTGAACAAGAACCCGGCTTTGCCGACGAGGATATAGATAATGTCTTGCGGATGTCTGTCAATAGCGGCGATCTCCCTGATGATATGGAAGGGTTGTTTGGTGAGCCTGATGAAGATGCGTCTTATTTTATGGAGAAGCCCTCTCTTCGTTTTGCAGACGTAGGCGGCATGAACCGGGTAAAGGAAGAAATATCCATCAAGATCATCCAGCCATTGAAGAATCCTGATCTCTACAAAGCATTTGGAAAAAAGGCAGGCGGTGGTATTTTATTATATGGACCTCCCGGTTGCGGAAAAACCTTTGTGGCCAAAGCTACAGCCGGTGAGATCGACGCAAAGTTCATTAATATCGGCCTGCATGATATACTGGATATGTGGATCGGTAATAGTGAAAAGAACCTGCATGAGATATTTGAGATGGCCAGGAGGAATACACCTTGTGTTCTGTTCTTTGATGAAGTAGATGCCATGGGTGCCAGCCGCAGCGACCTGAAGCAATCGGTCATGCGCCATGTGATCAACCAGTTCCTGGCAGAACTGGATGGAGTGGAATCAGATAACGATGGCGTGTTGATACTGGCGGCTACCAATGCGCCATGGAGTGTTGATCCAGCTTTCAGAAGACCAGGAAGGTTTGACAGGATCATATTTGTAGAACCACCAGACGAGCCGGCCAGGAAGGAAATACTTATTTCACACCTGCAGGGAAAACCCGCCGGTGATATTGATACCGGTAAAGTGGCCGCTGTTACGACAGATTATTCCGGGGCAGACCTGAAAGCGATCATTGACATTGCTGTAGAAGATAAACTCAGGGAATCACTGAGTAAAGGAAGTGTTCAGCCCATTCATACAAAGGACCTCCTCAAAGCCGTAAAGCAACACAGACCTACCACTTCAGAATGGTTTTCATCGGCCCGTAATTATGCATTATATGCCAATGAATCGGGATTGTATGATGATATACTAAAGTATCTCAGGATCAAAAGATAGGTTATGCAGAAGGTCATACAGCTCTGGTTTCTTTTATTTGAGTACATATTGGATGAATAATCTTGAGTCACATATTGAAAGAGCCAACCTGCTTCTGGAACAGGGAAGGTATAAAGATGCTGAAAAATACATCCGGCAGGTATTGGAAAAAGAGCCGGAAAACGACTACGCTTTGTCTATGTTGTCCCGTTGTTACCTCAACAGCGGACAATATGATAAGGGTATTGAGGTAATTCAGCAGGCCATTGCGTTTGACCCGGAGCAATCTTATTATTATTACCTGCTTGGTTTTGGATACTATCAACAGGACCTGCACTTGCCGGCAATAGATCATGTCAGAAAAGCCATTACCATCAATCCGTACAACAGTGAGTACTTCGGGCTTCTTGGCAGTATATACCTTGACGAGAAAGATTATTCTGAAGCATTGCAGGCAGCCAATGATGGCCTGGCTATTGATGCTGAGAATATAACCTGCCTGAATATCCGTTCCAGGGCATTGAACAAACTCAAACGCACTGCTGAGGCTATTGATACCATGCAGGACAGCCTTTCCAAAGACCCGGATAATGAACTGACGCATGTAACGGTAGGATGGAACTATTTTGAAAAAGGCAATCACAAAAAGGCCAACCACCATTTCAGGGAAGCGTTGCGGATTAACCCTAACTACGGATCCGCACGAATTGGTCTGAAAGAATCGTTGAAATCTGATTTCCTGCCATACAAACTGGTTGTCCGGTTCAGTTTATGGATGTCAGAAAAAAGTAAAAATTTCCAATGGGCTTTTTTTATAGGCATGTATGTCCTGATACGGATCATGAGTAAAGTGGCGGATAATTATGAGGCATTAAAACCTTTTCTGCTTCCGGTAATTATTCTCTACTTTATCTTCATCTTCTTTACCTGGATAGCTAATCCTATTGCCAATTTCTTTCTCTTATTTCACCGGGATGGCAAATACTCACTGACAAAAGGGGAGAGTATCACCGGGGTCGCAGTAATCGCTTGCTTAGCCTCCGGAATACTCCTTGCCTGTTACGGCTGGTACTTTTTTGACAAGGCACCCGATAATATAATTTTTCCCGCTATTATCCTCGCTACGATGGCGATCCCCATTGCTCAACTGGAGCTTCCTCCGGATTTTAAACAGGCCACCGCCAGGATATGGTATCCGCTGGGCCTGATCATTACAGGAGTACTGGCGATTCCATCCTTCTTTTTCTTTACAGATCTTGCTTACTTTCTGGCCGTTATTTATGGTGTCAGCCTGCTGATATTCACATGGGTAGCCAATTCGTGGGAATAAGGGCGCATTAAATATTTCCATATTTTCAAAAATTATTGAAAATAATGTAAGTTTGTGCTGTCAAAACAGATCGGATATGAAAGTCGTCATCGTCGGTGCAGGTTTCGGGGGACTGAGATTGGCCCGCAAACTCAACAATAAACCAGGTTTTGAAGTCGTACTTGTTGACCGCTTCAATTATCACCAGTTCCAGCCTTTATTTTACCAGGTTGCCACGGCAGGGCTGGATGCCAGCAATATTTCTTTCCCTTTAAGAAAGGTGTTTCAAAAAAGTAAGAATGTCCGGATAAGGCTGGCAGAACTGAAACAGATCGTTCCGGCAGCAAATAAGATCATCACAGATGCAGAAGAGATACACTATGATGCACTGGTGCTGGCCACAGGTGCCGATACCAATTTCTTCGGTAATGAAAAACTGGCGGCGAATGCGTTTCCGATGAAGTCAACCGTGGAAGCTTTGCAACTGCGTTATCGCATATTGCATAACCTTGAAGAATCATTGACGATAAAGGATGAAGGGGAACTGCAGCGAAGAATGAATATTGTAGTTGTGGGCGGCGGACCGACCGGTGTGGAAGTATCAGGGGCATTGGCAGAAATGAAAAAATACATTTTGCCCAAAGAATATCCCGAGCTGGATTTTTCAAAGATGAATATTTATCTGCTGGAAGGGACAGGAAAAACGCTGGCGGCCATGAGTGAGCAATCATCTGCTCATTCAAAGAAATACCTGGAAAGACTTGGGGTGAAAGTGATGACAAATACACTGGTGAAAGATTACGATGGTAAGATCGTCAGCCTGCAGGATGGAAGTACGATCGCAACCAACACGGTGATATGGGCGGCAGGTATCAAAGGGAATGTACCGGAAGGAGTAGATAAAAGTCTGGTTGTACGCGGCAACCGTATCAAAACAGACAGGCAATGCCGCATTGAAGGGCATTCTAATATATATGCTATCGGCGATCTGGCGTATATGGAAACGCCGAAACACCCGAATGGCCATCCGCAGGTAGCCCCAGTGGCAATGCAGCAGGCTGATACAGTAGCAGAGAACTTGAAACGCATTGAAAGAAAGTCCACGGAATTTTATGAATTCGAGTATAATGATAAAGGCTCCATGGCAACAGTGGGACGCAATCTCGCTGTAGTGGATGTGCCAAAACCCAGATTGCATTTCGGCGGTTTCTTTGCCTGGATGATCTGGATGGGGCTGCACCTGATGCTTATACTCGGTGTAAAGAACAGGTTCTTTGTTTTTGTCAACTGGCTCTATAACTATGTAACGTATGACCAGAACCTGCGACTGATCTTTAAAGAATTCAATAAATCAGATAAAAAATGAAATGGACCGTTCCCGATTGGCTGATCATTGCCGGCGCTGTCGGGATGATATTTACAGCTGTCATTTATCCTTACATCAGGCATGTGGTGTTTGACTGGTACAATGATATCAAGAAGTTAAAACCACTTAACCAGGAGATCGCAAAAACCTATGGGCGATATATCCAGGGACTAAATTTTTCATTCGGGCTGATCTCCATTTTATTTACCAGAGAGTTAAAGGACCAATCAGGACTGGCCGTTGCGCTGACAGGGTTGATAGCTGCTTACTGGACGGGCAAAGTGATCACACAATTTTCGTATTACCCGATGTACGAGATACCAAAGAAACCGGTATTCAAAGCGGGAGAAGTGCTGATGAACACACTGTTCGTCTCTTTTGCGCTGGTGTTTATCTGGTTGTTCATTGCAAATTTGTTAGGTTATATCAGGTAAATGGGGTTCCTGGAAAATGAAAAGGGAGCAAAAATGAAAGAGAAAGTATTTCTTACTGCAGAGTGGCGAAAGCTGATCATGGCAAATTATGTCATTGATCCATCCGTCTTAGTGCCTTATATGCCTGCCGGTATTGAGCCGGACCACTGGAATGGTCATTGTTACGTAAGCCTGGTTGGCTTTATGTTCAATAATGTAAGAGTAAAAGGGATCAGTATCCCGTTTCATACTGATTTCCCTGAAGTGAACCTGCGTTTTTATGTCCGGTATCAGGAAAAAAATGAGTGGAAGCGGGGCGTTGTTTTTATCAGCGAGATCGTACCTAAACCTGCGATCAGTTTTGTGGCCAATGTTCTGTTCAACGAACACTATACCGCCATGCCAATGAGACATTCCTGCCAGGCAAAAGATGAAAAACTGAATGCCTCGTATCTATGGAAGACAAAGGGGAAGTGGAATCACTTAGAGGTGTTGGCGGATGCAAAACCGGAAGCCCTGCAGGAGGGTAGTATGGAAGAATTCATTACGGAGCATTTCTGGGGTTATTCGGCCATCGGTCAGCATAAGACAGGCGAATACCATGTGGAGCACCCGCGGTGGGATATTTACCCTGTGAGAAGTTATACTATCGAATGTGATTTTGCTGCTTTGTATGGAGATGACTTTGCTTTTTTACAGCAGGCAAAACCGGTTTCGGTTTTTATGGCTGAAGGCTCAGCGGTCAAGGTCTTTACTAAGAAAGTTCTTTCAGTATCTTTTTAGCTCTTGAACGGAAGGCTGCTGATTCCTGGTCCCACCGTTCTTCGATGATCGTTTTTATCTCGTTGCGTATATCCGGGTATTGTCGGGAAAGGTTTTGCAGGACCGTTAAGGAAAAAGCTTTGACGGCCGCTTTTTCTTTCGGATCGGTGATATAATCAAAACAGATATTCATCACCTCGCCGTGAAGCGTTTCAGGAATGGCTATATCCTGCAGAATGCGGACGGTATTGCGTTTAACGGCGTCATGGAGGCCGGGCCGGTGCAGGTTCTTTACCAGTTTGGCAAAATGTTTCCTGATCAGTTCAGGATGTTGTTGCACACAATAGCTAAGCGGCCAGGCGGCCCGCTGTATCACCCGGTATTCATCGTTGATGAAGAGACGGAATAATTCATCAAATCGTTTTTGATAGGCGCCGATCCATTTTACGATCTTATCTCTTTGTGCACTGGAATGTTCTTTTAATATTTCATCACGGAGTTTCATGAATACTGCAAATAAATAACTTTATTGTAAAATAGAAGATAACATGCTGCACGGCGCAAAGAAGTATTTTATCATTGGCTTATTGATGTGTTTACTGGCTTGTGGCAGCAGGCAGCATAATGCTATTGTGATACAAACTGATTTTGGATTAAAGGATGGCGCTGTATCTGCCATGAAAGGCGTGGCTTATGAAGTGGATCCTGCTTTGCCGTTATTCGACCTGACGCATGAGATACCTGCCTATGATATATGGGAAGCGGCGTACAGGCTGGAACAAACCTTGCCGTACTGGCCCGCAGGAACTGTATTTGTTTCGGTGGTGGATCCGGGTGTGGGTACAACAAGAAAATCAATTGTGGCAAAGACGAAAAGCGGGCATTATATCGTTACTCCGGATAATGGTACCCTGACGCTGGTGGCCGCTTCGCAGGGAATTGAAGCAGTAAGGGAAATAGACGAAACCATTAACCGACGAGCCGGATCGGAAAGATCGCATACGTTTCATGGACGTGACGTATATGTCTATACAGCCGCCCGGCTGGCTGCCAAAAAAATTTCTTTTGAGCAGATAGGAGATGAACTGAAGCAGCCGGTTGTACTGATACCGTTCCGGCAGCCTGAACTGGCTGAGAATTCAATATCCGGCAATATTCCTGTGCTGGATATCCAATACGGCAACGTCTGGACGAATATCCCAGATTCATTTATGGCCAAAGCCGGCATCAGGACCGGCGATTCATTGGATGTACAGATCTCTTTTGAAGATTCGCTGGTTTGTTCTGTTAGTGTACCGTTCGTACGATCTTTCGGCGATGTACCCGAAGGGAATGCACTGGCGTATATTAACAGCCTGCTGAATCTTTCGCTGGCGATCAATATGGGAAGCTTTGCAGAACGGTACGGAATTAAGAACGGGCCTGGCTGGTCGGTGACTGTACGGGCAAAGCTATGAAATTTTTTCCTATAATTTACATTATGTTAAGTCGCATGAGAGAAAAGAAGCAAAAATGCCTGCGCTGCCTGCGTGGGAACTTTGAAATATCTTTACAGAAATGACGACGTTCAAAGAAATAATGTCTCCTATTGATACAAAGGAAAAAGCCTATTTCCGGTACGCCGCCTCATCTGTTGGTTGGGATGACTTCATCAGGATAATCTATGAACTGGAAAAAGACGGCTATCTGCTGAAATCAGAAGGCCCAAATGGAGAAGTACAATATTTTCTGTTGAATAATGTTGTAAATACAAAGAAGGTTTGGTATAAGACTACCGAGATTTGGATAAAAATATTAGGAGTGATAGCAGGATTATTAGCCCTACTAAAAGTAGTGTTAGGATAAAGTTCATCCTATCGGCGAATTTTGCTCGCCTGTGGCTCGCACTCCCGTTGGTCGTATTCCCCATAGAGTTTTTGATTTCTTTTCTCTCCACAGACCCGCTCCGCTTGTTCGTATCAGAAAAATATACGAACTGCGCTCCACATAAGCCAACGACTGAAACATAATGTACTCTTATAGAAAAAGCACGGCAGAGAGATGGAAACACCGGCCTGCCTGTACGATTTTTTCCTCCTGTAAAAAAGGAATAAATGTGGGAAAAAATCGTACAGGCAGGCCGGTGATACTTGCCGGTTTTCCTATAAGATATCTTTATGTTAAACCCTGTTTTCAGGAAATAATAAGAGATATTGAGTGAGATTCAGAAAGTACCCCTATTGGGTTTGATTGCGTAGGTTTGGGGAAATCAAAACCGATATGAATAATCAATCTGCAAAACCTACCGTTGAACAATTAATTAACGGTTCTGCTAAAGATATAAGAGGGATAATGATAGAAAATGCGGTAGAAATAGAAAGAATGATGGAATATTATATTGGCAAATGTTTCTGTAGAACAGAGGAGAAAATAACTGAAATGATTATGCTAATTATTGCTCCAATGCAGTTTACGCAAAAAAAAGAATTATTCATGTTCCTTATTACAAGTCATAATAAGAAGTTCTTAAATAAACATAAATCTATTTTATCAAGCGCTGGAAGCGTTATTAAACACAGAAATATATTTGCTCATTGGTCTGTTGATTATTCAAGTATTGCTGAGGATGACTTTGTAAAAAAACAAGTTTTGCATTTCGTAAAACTGAAAAGATCTGATAAAGCAAAAATCAGAAAGGATCTTTTATACCCGGATAAGGAAACATATTCTGAGAAAAAGATTAATGCATTAATCAAAGAATCTGTTGATTTAAACAATTGTCTTAGGGAATTACTCAAATGGACTAACGCTCCTTCTAAATAAACCTATGAATAGTGAGAAAAATAAAAAAGCCGCCCTCCCGAGCGGCTTTACTGTTTATTTAAAACATCTTCTTATTTGATCGAATCATACGTATCATTCCACTTCTTCTCTTCGGCGGCGTATTTGGCAGCATCTGCTGTTTTCTTGTCGCGGTTAGCCCTTATCTTTTTGTTCATATAGATATCGCCGAGGTAGCCTACCACTTTTTTGTATTGCTGTTTGTCGTGGCCGGTCAGTTTTTCTTTTTTGGCAAAGAGGGCGGCTGCTTTTTCATAAGGCTCACGGGCCATGTCTAATGTATTGCCGTATTCATTATCCAGGGCATCTCTTTTGGCGATGTCTTCTTTGGAGGCAGCAGCGCCGGGTTTGGTACGGGCCTTCATGGCTGCGGCATGTGCTGTCCTGGCATCATTGGCTTTAATGGATTTGTTTACGAAATGGTCGCCAACATAGATATGAAGTATCTCCTCGTCGGGCTTTAGTTCAGAAGCTTTGGCAAATGCTTTTATCATCTTCGCTTCCAGTTCTGCTGCATTGCCCGGTTGTACTGCATCTTCATGCCGTGAATTGAGCGTATCATAAATGATCTCGCCCAGCAACCGTATAGCTTTATAGTTATTGGGATCGGCGGCGATGGTCTCTTCCAAAGAAGATATTTTTTTGGCAAAATCCTCTTCCAGTCCCACCGCAAAATCCACTTTGTCATATTTAAAGAATTCACTTTCGGGATAAAGTTCAGCGCCGATGGCTTTGTATTTTTCAAAACCGGCCATATCTTTTTTGGTGAAATGGTAGTTGACCAGCAGGCGGTAGATACTTTCGAAACCATCTCCTTTTGCTTTGATATCAGCCAGGCGGATATAGTATTTCACTGCGTCATCTTTTGATCCTGAATTCTCGGCAAGGATACCGGCCAGCAGCAGTGCATTGGTATCCACCGGTACGCTAAGCAACTTCTTTTCTATCAGCAGGTCGGAATATTCCACTACTTTTTTGAATTTTTCAAAACCTGACTGGTAGCTTTTGGTCTCGTAATCCTTATAGCCGGAAGAAAACAGCGCTGCATAAATATTGATCGGTGCATTCTGGTAGGCTGCATCTTTCAGCAGCGCCATGGTGGGGTCCATTTCTTTGAATTTCCTGAAGGCTGCATCTGCATCGTTCAACAACTGCGCCCCTTCGGGAGTAGCTTTAACGGCAGCATCTGAAGCAAGACCGGAATAGATCGCGGCTTTCAGGATATAGGCTTCAGGTTTTGCTGCAAACTTGGCATTGCCCATTTGCTTATCCAGGTCCTCCTTTGCTTTTTTGTACTGTTGAAGTATCATGAAATTTTTGATGGACTCATAGTTCTGGGCCTGCACAGACAGGGCAAGCACCAGTATAGCTGAGAATAAAAAGACCTTTTTCATTTGAATCGTTATTGTTGAATTATAATTAGCCTTAACGTGGCCGGGTTTACGTTGTTATTCAGTACTCTGTTCAGATGAAACTCCATCGTTATCCGTTGCATTATGCTCCTTATTCTCCGGGGAGCTTTCTGCGGCATTTGTAGCCGTTGTTTCGGCTGAGTGCCCATTGCCGTTACCATTTTCCTCGTCGTGTTTCTCATCCAGCCGGGTAATAGCGGCTATTTCATCTCCTTCGTCGAGGCGGATCAGTTTTACGCCCTGTGTCGCCCTTCCCTGCTCACTGATATAAGAAACCTTCATGCGGATGGTCACTCCGCTCTTGCAGGTGATCATCAGGTCTTCTTTTTCTGACACGGCCAATATGCCTACCAGTTTCCCTGTTTTTTCTGTTACGTTGATGGTCTTTACCCCTTTACCGCCGCGGTTGGTAAAACGGTATTCATCCACCGGTGTCCTTTTACCAAATCCCTGCTCACTTACCACCAGCACTGTTTTGGATGCATCTGCTTCCGGGTTTACACAGATCATGCCTACCACTTCATCACCGTTGTCATCCACTTCTATACCGGCTACGCCGATAGCGCCTCTTCCGGTAGCCCTTACCTTTTCTTCGGAGAAACGGATGGCTCGGCCGCTTTTCACTGCCATCATGATCTCGCTTTTGCCATCGGTCATCTTTGCTTCGAGCAGTTCATCACCTTCATTGATGGTAATGGCATTCACCCCCGTTTGTCTCGGACGGCTGAAGTCCACCAGCTCTGTTTTTTTGATGATCCCTTTTTTGGTGCAGAGAACAATATTATGTGATCTGACAAATTCTTCGTCTTTCAGGTCCTTTACATCAATGATCGCCCTGACCTTATCATCGGGTGGTAATTGCATCAGGTTCTGAATTGCCCTGCCCTTGCCGGTCTTCTCCCCTTCCGGTATCTCATATACGTTCAACCAGAAACATCTTCCTTTTTCTGTAAAAATTAAAAGAGTATGATGCGTGGAAGCCACAAATAAATGCTCGATGTAGTCTTCTTCACGGGTGCGGCCACCTATCACTCCTCTTCCACCCCTTCGCTGTGCCCTGTATTCATCAGAAGAAGTTCTTTTCACGTAGCCTAAATGAGAAATGGTGATCACCACATCTTCTTCTTTGATCAGGTCTTTGATCTTGACCTCATTATCCAGGTAAGTGATCTCGGTCTTACGGACATCGCCGAATTTCTCTTTGATCTCGAGTAATTCCTTTTTGATCACATCATACCGCATGCCTTCGTTGGCCAGCAATTCTTTGAGGTGAGAGATCAGTTTCATCAGTTCATCGAACTCTTCTTTGATCTTTTCCCTTTCCATACCGGTCAGGCGCTGCAGGCGCAATTCAAGAATGGCTTTTGCCTGTATCTCATCGAGGCCCCATCCGGCATTGATCAGGTTATCCCTGGCTATATCAGGAGTAGCCGATGCACGGATCAATGCGATCACTTCGTCAAGATGATCCAGTGCGATCAGGTAACCTTGCAATATGTGTGCTCTTTTCTCGGCTTCTCTTAATTCAAATTGTGTACGGCGGACTACTACCTCATGACGGAATTCCACAAATTCGCTGATCATTTCTTTCAGGTTCAGCGTTCTTGGTCTTCCTTTTACTATGGCTACATTGTTGATACCATAAGAAGTTTGCAGTTCCGTATGCTTATAAAGCTGGTTGATGATCACGTTAGCCACGCCATCCCTTTTCAGGTCAATGACTATCCGGGTTCCTTCTTTTTCGTTCGATTCATTATTGACATGGGCGATACCCTCGATCACTTTATCATTCACAAGTTCGCCAATGCGGTTGGTCAATGCGTCACGATTTACCTGGTAAGGTACTTCGGTAATGATGATCTGCTCACGTCCGCTTGGCTTGGCATCCATATGCAGTTTACCCCGAATGACCACACGGCCGCGGCCAAAATGCATAGCGGCTTTCACCCCTTCCATACCGTAGATGATACCCCCGGTGGGAAAATCAGGAGCTTTCACATACTGCATCAGTTCTTCAATGCTGATATCCCGTTTATCGATATAGGCTATACAGCCATCGATTGTTTCAGACAGGTTATGCGGCATCATATTCGTGGCCATACCTACGGCGATACCACTGGTGCCGTTCACTAATAATTGCGGAACCCTTGTAGGAAGGATGGTTGGCTCTTTGCGGGAATCATCATAGTTCAGTTGGAAGTCAACCGTATCCTTGTCAATATCATCCAGCATGTGTTCAGCGAGTCGTTGCAGCCTTGCTTCTGTATATCGCATGGCCGCAGGACCATCACCATCCTGGTTACCAAAATTTCCCTGTTTATCGATCAGCGTATAACGCATGTTCCATTCCTGCGCCATACGTACCATCGCATCATATACGGATGTATCACCATGGGGATGATATTTACCCAGCACTTCCCCTACTACCAGTGCTGATTTTTTGAAAGGCCGGTTATGAACCAGTCCCAGTTCATTCATTGCAAACAATATGCGGCGATGAACCGGTTTCAGTCCGTCCCGTACATCCGGTAAAGCACGCCCAACTATCACCGACATGGAATAGTCAATGTAGGCGGTCTTCATCTGTTCTTCTATGTTGACTGGGATGATGCGGTTGCTGTCATTCGTCTCGAGTGGTTCCAAATTCTCTGCCATCTGGTAATTTCTTATGTCGTTTTTGAGTTCTTGTGCAAGCTTCAGGTATCTGCGCAAAAAGCTATCTGGATCAATCCTTTGAGCCCCGGGAATACCGGTTTTTCAAAGGCTTGCAAATCTACTTTTTTTGCCCATGATAACCTGATAAAAGGAGCTCTTTTTTGACCATTTTTTCCACCCTTGTGGATTATAAAAAAGGCTTTGCTAATGTCTTCAGTCCCGTCATTTTATAACACCACTTTTACATTATCCGGTGTATTTTTTTCGTTGATTTGCTATACCAATAGAAACCTGCGGATCATGGCAAATTACCTACTCTTACGAAACAACAAAGAATCCGGTCCTTATTCACTGGATGACCTGATGCAAATGGGGCTGAAAGCTTATGACCTTGTATGGGTACAGGGAAAGAGCGCCGCCTGGCGCTATCCAAGTGAAGTGGAAGAACTCAAGCCTTTTGCGCCTGTTGTAGAAGAACAGCCTTTTGACCGCTTTTTCAAAAAACAAACAGAAGGAGTAAAACCAGAAGCTGTAAAGCAGGAAATACAGGCTATAGCACCTGAACATGAAAAGTATGTTCCAAAGAAATCGGTATTCGTTACCATGCCTGTAAAGAAAACCAATACTGTAAAGCCAGCCATAAAAGAAGAAGCCTATTCAGCCCCTCCTGTTGCTCAGCAAACTATATCCGTTACAGAGAATCCTGCAGCAGCCCAGATCAAATACTCCCAGCCTTTGGATGAGATCAAGGAGATGTATGTAAAGACGCTGTACGACAGGAAACAGAAGATAGCCAGAAAGAGTCTTTTGCTCCAGGTATTGAGAAAGGCGGCTGTGATCCTATTATTGATCGCGGTAGGGGTAGCAGCAGGACTGATCATACGGTCAAATGGTAATAAAAGGACGGAGATAACAAAAGAGCAGATTCCTGTGCAGCAAAAGATGATTATGGAACCTTCTGCAAGTATTCCGGCCCTGGCAGATAATGACGGGCAGAATAGTCAATCAACACCTCTTTCATCCGAAGAACAAAAAAAAGGGGAGGATATCTTAAAAGAACCTGAGCAAAGAAAACAACCGGTCACTTCTTCAGGGAACACTGTTGTTAATAATAGTCGCAAAGAGACCTCTCAGCCATCTTCAGGGACTGGAAAAGAAATAAACACAGCCGCAGTATCTCCCGGTGTAGATATTGATCCGGCTACCGGGGAACGCAGCCGCAAAGTGAGGAATGAAAGCAACAGTAATAGCCAGAGCGGCAATACGAATAGCAGCGGAGAAAAGAAAGCATTCAATACTTCCGGTATTGGGGACCTTGTTTCAGTTGCAAGTAATGACTATAAGAAAGTAGCTTTTGGCGGCATCCGCAACCTGGAGCTGACGGTGACCAATGATTCGAAATATACGCTCGATAATGTGATCGTCGAATTGCAATATATAAAGCCTAATGAGCTACCGCTTAAAACGGAGAATGTGGAATTCAAATCTGTAGGGCCTAAGTCCACTTCTACTATCAGGATACCCGACACCAACAGGGGTATCAAGGTGACCTACAAGATCATTAATGTACACAGCCGGCAAATGGATGAAGTGGCGAGCGGGAATTAAATTGATAGTATAATGGTCAATGGTGAGCGTTGAATGGTCTTTAATTAATATGAAACCTGGCTCACCCCTCACCTTTCACCACTTATTTATTTCTGCCCTTTCAGCGCAAAGAAAATCCCAACCTGTATCACGCTGTTCTGGAAGTCAGGATCAATACCTGAAGAAGCATCAAAGTCGCCTACTTTTGATAACCCAACTAAGTAACGGCCGCCGATGCCAAAGCCGCTTTTGGTCTGGAAACCTATACCTGCACATACAGAGAGATCGAGATTTTTGGCAAAATCATCAATCGTCGATTCACCGATATCTTCACTAAGTTTAAATCCTACCTGCGGACCAACTTCAAAATAAAAGCCGCCGTTAGCCCTGTATTTTGCCATCACAGGAACGGTCAGGTAAGTAAGTTTCACATTCTGGGTTTCTCCTGCATCTTTGATCTTTACTCCGGCTGTTGATACCAATACTTCAGGCTGTACAGAAAAAGCGCCAAGACCGATGTTGATAAAACCACCGGCATGAAAACCTACAAGAGCATTTTTTTCAACGTCATCAAAATTCCCGCCCGTGAAATTGGTGATATTCACACCGGCTTTCAACCCGGGAGTAACGGTCTGGGCGAGGGAGGCGTTGGCAGTAATAACAAAAAGTACGATCAGGATCCTTTTCATAAAATAATTTTTTTCAAAAATAGGGCGAAACGAAATAATCTAAGGCCTCTGCTCACAGACTTTTGTTATAAAAATATGAATACGATTTATCTGATTACAAGGATATTTGTCGTATGAAACAGGTACTTCTTTTTGGCGCCGGAAAATCTGCAACAGTACTGATCGATTATTTGCTCACCAATGCCGGCTTAAATAATTGGAAACTGATGGCAGTAGATGCCAATATTGAACTGGCAAAATCGAAGATCGGCCACTCACTTCATGGACTTGCGGTTTCTTTTGATATTGCTGATGAACAAAAGAGAAATGAATACATCAGTACTTCGGATATCGTTATTTCCATGCTCCCTCCTGCCCTGCATTTCCTGGTTGCCAAAGATTGTGTGAAATATTCCAAACACCTGCTGACCGCTTCTTATGTGGATGACCAGGTAAATAGCCTGGAAAAGGAAATAAAAGAAAAGGGTATCCTGTTTATCTGCGAGATGGGGCTTGACCCGGGTATTGATCACATGAGTGCCATGAAGATCATAGATGAGATACAGGCGAACGACGGCAAGATCACTTCATTCAGATCACACTGCGGCGGGCTGGTGGCTCCCGAAAGCGATGATAACCCCTGGCATTATAAAATAAGCTGGAACCCCCGGAATATTATCCTTGCCGGAAAGGCAGGGGCTCATTACAAGGAGAAAAGCGAAGAGATACGCCTGAAATATGAAGAATTGTTTTCCCCCGAGAGGATGGTGGATATTCCGGGGATCGGTTTACTAAGCTGGTATCCCAACCGGGATTCTCTTAGTTATACTTCTTTATATGGCCTGGAAGATGCAGCAACATTTATCAGGACAACGCTGCGTCATCCGGATTTTATGTATGGCTGGAAGAACCTGATCGAGCTAAAACTGACGAATGAAGAACCGCAATATGAAACGGATGACAGAACGCTTGGATCTGTTTTTAAAGAGCACATGGATAAAAATCATTTTGGCGACTGGCTGCAGGAGAAAATGACGGAACGCTTTAAAGCCACACAGGATATGCTTGCCAACCTGACCAAACTAATGGAAGCGGAAGACGAGGCGGAAGATGAAGGGGAAGATATACCGCCATCGTTCATGGCGGCAGATGAAAAAGGTAACCTGGAAGAAATAGAGATAGATGACATCAAGACGAAAGCGGCTGCCTACGTTGCTCACAAGATGCACGAGGCTAACCTGACGCTAAAACAATTATTATATCTTGGATTGGATGACCAGGAAACAATTGTCAATAAAGGGCTGTGCAGTCCCGCAGATATTCTGCAATTCGCTGTAGAAAGAAAACTCAGCCTGAAGCCGGAAGATAAGGATATGATCGTGATGCTGCATGAATTTGAGTTCGAGGTCAAAGGCCATAAATCACAGGTCAGAAGTTCATTGGTTGTAAAAGGGGAAAATAGCCTGCGTACTGCCATGGCAAAAACAGTAGGACTTCCCTTGGGTATTGCTGCAAAACTGATCTTGAATGGTGGTATCAAACTGACCGGGCTGCACATTCCGACGATAAAAGAAATATATGAGCCGGTATTAAAAGAACTTCAATCTTACGATATCCGGTTTCATGAACAAAGAAATGAAATGGTATAAGGCAGGTTCATTTCACCAGCAGGCTTGTCAGCTCCTTCACCCCTTCTGTTGCGGGTTTTTCAATGGTCACGAGGTTGTCTATGGATGAAACGTACGGGATCCTTTTATCAATAATGTATTTGCGAATATGACTTGCTGCATAATTAACCAGCCCCGCCGCGGGATAAACGACCAATGAGGTTCCCACTACTACGAAAATATCGGCGCTGTGCACTACAGGGATTGCTGCTTCCATCATCGGTACAGGTTCTTCAAACCAAACGATATGCGGGCGGAGTTGTGAACCATCATCTGCCCGATCTCCCATTTTTATATCGCCTGTAATGTCATATATCAATGATTCATTCCGTTCGCTGCGCATTTTCAATATTTCCCCGTGGAGATGCAGTACTTTGGTTGACCCCGCTCTTTCATGCAGGTCATCTATATTTTGCGTGATAATGTGTACGTCAAAGTGTTTTTCTAACTCAGCTAGTCCATAGTGTGCTGCATTGGACACTGCCTCCAGTACATTTTTTCTTCTGTAGTTGTAAAAATCAAGTACCAGTTGCGGGTTTTTTCTCCATGCCCGCGGCGTTGCAACGTCTTCTATATTGTACCCTTCCCAGAGGCCATCACTGTCACGGAATGTTCTCAATCCGCTTTCAGCGCTGATACCTGCACCGGTAAGGACGACTATTTTCTTTTTACTCATGAAACAAAGATAAGTATGCCTTGCATCCGAAGCAGGGCACACTTATTTAAACACGATCACCTTTTCTGGTCAGTTTTTCGCCAGCGATGTAGCTGCCTTTACCAATTGAATGAATTCCGACCTGTAACCATTATCGTCTTTTCCCCTGGCAGTTTTGGCCATATTGACCACCTGTTGATAAGATGATTGTTGCTTGTAGGCTGAATTGCGCAGCAATAATCCAAACTCGGCCACCGAAGCAGAAAACCGGAAATTGTCAGATGTATTGACCAATGCCATATGGTTGTCAATAACCACCTGAGTGATCAGTTTGCTGATGTCTTCATCGGGTTTCTTATAGCGCAGTTTGATTGTCATCATTTCACTGTTGTAGTTGCCCGCTATCTGCGGTATGTTGTTCTGATATTTCAGCGGGTCAACAGATTTGCTGAACTCATCTTTTACTCCTGCAGGTATGATCTCGTAAAGAGCGGTTACTGTATGACCGGAGCCCAGTTCGCCGGCATCTTTGGTATCATCATTAAAATCTTCTGACGCCAGCATCCTGTTCTCGTAGCCTACCAGGCGATAGGCCTGTACTTTTGCAGGATTGAATTCGACCTGGATCTTTACATCTTTGGCAATGGTGAATAATGTACTTCCAAACTCGTTCACCAATACTTTCCTTGCTTCATTGATATTGTCAATGTAAGAATGATTGCCGTTCCCTTTATCAGCCAGCTGCTGCATTTTGTTATCCTTGTAGTTGCCCATTCCATAAGCGAGCACAGAAAGGAATACGCCGCTCTTTCTTTCATTTTCGATCAGGCGCACCAGTTCGTCATGGCTGCTGATACCTACATTAAAATCGCCATCGGTAGCCAGTATTACCCGGTTGTTTCCGCCCTTGATGAAGTTCTCTTTGGCCGTTTTGTAAGCAAGTTGAATACCTTCCCCACCTGCTGTCGATCCGCCTGCTTCGAGGTTATTGATCGCTTCTTTGATCTTTGGTTTGTTAACACCATTTGTTGATGGAAGCACCAGTCCTGCATTACCAGCATATACTACTATAGCCACTTTATCTTTTTCCCGGAGCTGATCGGTGAGCATATTTAATGATGCCTGTACCAATGGTAATTTGTTGGGTTCATCCATAGAGCCGGATACATCCACTAAGAAGACCAAATTAGAAGCGGGAAGATTATCAACAGGAATTTCTTTTCCCTGCAGGCCGATATGTACGAGTTTATGTTCCTTGTTCCAGGGACATTCAGCTATTTCTGTATTGACGGTAAAGGGTTCACTGCCCTGTGGTTTAGGGTACACATAATCGAAATAGTTGATCATTTCTTCGATGCGTACTGCCCCGGCCGGGGGAATAGTACCGTTTTGTAAGTAGCGCCTGACGTTACTGTACGATGCCTCGTCCACATCAATCGAGAAAGTAGATAAAGGATTTTGTGTGGCAGCAATGAACTTGTTTTCAATAATGTAATCATAGTCTTCCGTATTGAGTTCTTCTTCGCTGATCATTTTATCCTCTTTTAGTTTTTCAACTGCCGGTGGTGGCTCGGATACTGATCCGTCTTGCTGTATTGTGGCAATTGTATAATCTTCCTTATTGCTGTCTGCGGTTGTTGGAGGATTGGGCTTCCCTGGTTCCTGTTGAATATCCGCAATGGTTACCTCTTTGTATTCAGATCTCTGTTGTTTGTCTGACCGGGAGGTATGTTCGTTGCAGGCAACGAAAAGGAACAGCAGCGAAGCTGCTGAAGCAGTGATACAAGATTTCATGGCTATGTTTTTTGATTTACGTGATTAAGATGCAGGTATGTTTTATTTACATACATGTCTGCGGTATTATTTTATTTTGGAGAAAAAGAAAGCAGCGCTGTCTTTTGTTTGCAACACCAGGCTGTCTGCATTGAGTTTTACTACATGGAGTGCTTCAGCAAGCGAATCAGCATGCGTTTTTTTCCATAACAGGTCATTGGCTTTGTTCCATTCGTAGTAAGAAGTGTCGGTAGTAGCAGAATCTTTCATAAGTAACATCATTCCGTTTTGCCGGAAATCGTATTGGTACAGTCTGAAGTTCGAGTCGATGGTACTGATCAATGCTATCATCAGTCCCGCCGAAGAATCTTTAGGTGAGGCGGCCAGAGTATCCAGCTTCCATTGTCCTGCCAGTAATTCTTCTTGGATACCGTTTTCAGGTATTGTTTTTTTGTTTTGGAGGAGATAATACACTCCTGTCCCGGCTGCTGCTACAAAGAGCAGCCCGATGAGGGTCTTTTTCATGGCTATACTTTTTAAATGTTTGCGAGAAGGATCAGCAATTTATTCCGGCGATGTAAAAAAAGTAACCCATCAAAAAATAAAAGGGCCGGTTTTAACAAACCGGCAGTATCATCTAATCTTACAGCAATGTTGCAATGATCACTTTTCCCCTGCCAGTTCCATTATCACTTTCCATTCTTTTTCTGTCACAGGCTGTACAGACAACCTGCCTAATCTTACGAGTGCCATTTCTGAAAGGCGTTTGTCCTTTTTAATAGTATCCAGGGCAACGGGGCTTTTTAATTTCTTATGCGGTTTCAGGTCAACGGCTACCCATGCTTCTTCTGTAGTGGTTGGGTCCTGGTATGCTTCTTTAGCTACTTTGGCAACAGCGACAATAGCAAGCCCGATATTGCTATGATAAAATAATACCTCATCCCCTTTCTTCATTGCCTTCAGGTGATTACGGGCGGCATAATTGCGTACGCCTGTCCAATCGGTCTGTTTGTCTTTCTCTAACTGTTCGTAACTATATACATCGGGTTCTGATTTTACAAGCCAGTATGCCATACGATAGAAATTGATTTACGGATTTCAAATATAAATGAAGTTGGATAAATAAATATTTCCGGTTAGTAAAACCGGGGCTTCTCCTGTTCCGTATCTATTTCCGTCGTTACATGTAACCATATCCTGCCCGCGAAAGCAAACTCAAACCTTTTAATTAAAACAAAACCTTTAACAAACGATTTTATGAAAAAGATCAGATCAATCGCATTGATGCTCGCAGCAGCATTGACCATGAATGTATCGTTCGGTCAGAAAATAATGAATGAAAAAACGGTAGAAGTAGGTGGTTCGCCGATGTATCCTTCAAAGAACATAATCGAGAATGCCATTAACTCCAAAGACCATACTACGCTGGTAGCTGCAGTAAAAGCGGCCGGGCTGGCAGAGACTTTGCAAAGTGCGGGCCCGTTCACTGTGTTCGCCCCTACCGATGCTGCATTCGACATGCTTCCCAAAGGAACAGTGGAAATGCTGGTGAAACCTGAGAACAAAGCGAAGTTGACAAAGATCCTCACGTATCATGTGGTAGCCGGTAAGCTGGATTCAAAAGGGCTCGATGCGGCTATCAAAGCCGGTGGCGAGCTGGTTACTGTTGCCGGAGGCAAGCTATGGGTATCAAAGAATGAGGGTAAGTACCGGATCAAAGATGAGAATGGCGGTATGGCTGCAATTACTATCAAAAATGTTTACCAGAGCAATGGTGTGATCCATGTGATCGACCATGTGGTGCTTCCTAAATAAGGTGAGCAGTGTTCTTTTTTTGTGGTGGTGGTCTGATCAGGCCGTATTATCAGGCCTGATCTTTTTTATAAGCAACCCGATCCGGTTTTTGGACGTTTACGTAAATGAAGTGTCCATCCGTTCGCTGTGAATGGATCCATCTGACGCCCAGGCTCTGGGTCCAAAATTTTCCATTTAGGGCAAACCAGGCCGGTTCTCTTTTCTTCGGAGGCCGGCTTTTTATTTCGATAAAGTGGGTTGGGAACGTATTCGTCTTTGATGAGTTACCATCCATTAGCCAATACATCTGCCAGATGAAGCGTTTGCAGGGAGTAGCCTTTTTGTTTGATATATCCCTGCTGGTGCATCAGGCAGGACAGATCGGTGGAGATAAGATATTGTGCCCCGGTGGCCATGGCGTTTTCTACTTTCTGCTCTCCCATGCCTATGGAGATGGCTTCAAACTTCACAGCGAAAGTACCACCAAAACCGCAACAGGTTTCCACATCATTCATTTCGATCAGCTCAAGTCCTTTTACATTAGATAATAACTTTCTTGGCTCTTCTTTGATTTTACATTCTCTCAACCCGGCGCAGCTATCGTGGTAAGTGGCTTTGCCCTCCAGCCTGGCGCCAAAGTCTTCTATTTTTAAAACATTGACCAGGAATTCTGACAACTCAAATATCCTTTTTCCCAGATCCGCTACTTCATGGTGCATAGAAGAGTTATCGAAAAGTTTACCATAATAATTTCTTACAAAACCAACGCAACTGGCACTTGGACCGACGATATAATCAGTTCCTTTAAAATCTTTCAGGAATTTGGTACAGACAGACTTGGCTTCATCCCAGAAGCCGGCATTGAATGCAGGCTGTCCGCAACAGGTCTGAGACGTATTATAGCTCACCTTACAACCTGCTTTTTCAAGGACTTTCACCATATTAAAGCCCGTTTCAGGATAAAGCTGGTCAACAAAACAGGGGATGAATATCTGTACGTTCATGGCTTGAATATTCAGAGCGATTTTTTAAAACTTATCATTTTTAATGCAGTGATAGCGGCTTCTTCACCTTTATGTCCATGCTTTCCACCGATCCGTTCACGAGCCTGCTGTTCATTATCTACCGTCAATACACCAAAGATAGTGGGAACCGGCAATGATAAATTCAGTTGTACCACACCATCGGTCACAGCTTTGCACACATAGTCGAAATGCGGAGTGTCGCCGCGGATCACACAACCTAGGGCTATAAAAGCATCCGGTTTCTTTTTCTTCGTGCTTTTTCCCCAGTAACTTTGTATTGCAAAAGGAATTTCAAAAGCCCCCGGCACCGTAACCGTAACGATCTTTTTGACGCCCTGTTTCTGTAATTCGGCTAAACAGCCTTTTTCGAGTTCATCCACTATAGCCGCATTCCATTCCGTCTTTACCAAAACGATACAGGCATCCCGAATATTCAGAATGCCTGTATCTATATGCAACAGTTTACTGTTAGTTACTTCAGCCATGATCAGTCTGCATTGTATATCCCTAATTGTGCCAGGTAATTGTCCACTTCGTAACCTTCTCTTGTTTTCGGGAATTTCTTTTTCAGTTCCTTGTATAGTTCGATGGCTTCTTTTGGGTTCTTCAATACCCTGTCTGTCATATAAGCGGCGAGGAACAATGCTTCTGCGGAAGTTTCTTTATCATCTTCAAAAGCACGGGCTGCTTTTTTATAATAGTCAACAGCATCGGAAGTTTTACCAAGATCACCGCTGGCATCACCAAGCAGCTTGTACTTTCTTGCCAGTAAGGGTTTTGAATCGGTATCGAATTTATTCAGGTATTTGATCGCATTGGCGTTATCATCCAGCTTAATATAACAAGCGCCGGCATAAAAACAAGCGAGGTTGCCTGCATCCGTACCGCTGAACTTATCAGCTACTTTCAAAAAACCGAGATATTGTCCATCGCCATTCAGGGCGAGATTAAAAGAATCTTTACGGAAATAGTCTTCAGCTTTGTAAAGCGCATCCACGCCTTTTTCTTGTTTGGGCTTCAGGATATAATTGTTATAAACAAAATACCCGGCTACTCCCAGTACTACCACTACGCATACGATGGAAATGATCTTACCGTTTCTTGTCCAGAAATCCTTTGCTTTAGCGATCACTGCTTCAGCACCTTCTGTTCCCTGCACAATAGTCTTTTCAGCCATATTCTTTTTCTTGATTTTACGATTAATGGGGTAAACCTAACATGTTGTCTTAGTCAACAATGAATGGATAATTCTTATCTATATACACATCTTTGAGCACCTCACTGTCATCCGGCCAGGGGCTTTCTTCCGCAAACTTTACCGATTCTGCTACGATCTCATCCACTCTTTTGTCAATAGCGGCTAATTCGGCTTCTGTAGCAAATTTGCTGCTAAGAATGGTTTGACGGACCAGTTGAATCGGGTCCTTGCTCTTATACTCGTCTACTTCTTCTTTTGTTCTGTATTTCTGCGGATCGCTGATAGAGTGTCCTTTGTAACGATAAGTTTTAATTTCAATTAAAGTGGGGCCACCTTTCTCCCTTGCTCTTTTCACCGCCCGGCTTATACCTTCATGAACCGCCTCAGCGCTCATGCCATCAATAGTATCTGCCGGCATTTCGTACGCATCGGCTAGTTTATAAATATCAATTACGTTGGAAGTACGTTCTACTGACGTACCCATTGCATAATTATTATTCTCGCAGATAAATATCACAGGCAGTTTCCAAAGCATCGCCAGATTGAAGGTCTCATGCAGCATTCCCTGTCTGGCAGCCCCATCGCCAAAGAAAGTAAGCGATACGTTATCTGTATCCCGGTATTTTTCAGCAAACGCCAGTCCGGCGCCTGTTCCAATCTGGGCGCCCACGATACCATGACCACCATAAAAGTTCACATCCTTTCCAAAGAAGTGCATACTTCCGCCTTTACCTTTTGCGCAGCCGGTGGCTTTTCCATACAACTCAGCCATACAGCTATTCACGGAAACACCTTTGGCGATCGCAAGGCCATGATCGCGGTAAGCTGTGATATAGGAATCCTCCGGGCGGGTAGCTGTCATACACCCCGCAGCGATAGCTTCCTGTCCTACATAGGCATGGAAAAAACCGCGGATCTTCCCTTCCATTTTGTATTTCTCTTCCGCCATCAGTTCAAACTGGCGGATCAGTTGCATCAGTTCGTACCAGTAGAGGTAAGTCTCTTTGGAAAATTTGGTAGCCAATGGGTTAAAATTTGAGCCGCAAAAA
>JAEUVK010000003.1 GCA_016787135.1 Chitinophagaceae bacterium
GGTATGCGGTTATCAATGCCCGGTTGCGCATCAAAGAAAGACTCCCGCGGCCGGTTAAGGTGAAACGAGGAAAAACCGGCGTTTACATATACATTTTCATTGGGAAAATAAGCGTAATTCAATCCTGCCTGTATATCAAGATAGCTAATATTATTATAGGTAAGAACAGCGCTGGTAGGTAAATGACTATCAAAAAAATGACCATCGAACTGATCGGGAAACTTTAGATTGGTCACATTGATCTGCTTATTGGCCCATCCGGCATTAAACCCAAGGCTCAGCAGGCTGCCCAGGTTCAGCATCTGGTGATAAGCTACAGAACCGTATATTTTCGTAGAGGTCAGATTACCACTGCCGGCTACATCTCTTAAGATCAATCCCCCTACACCAAGCCACCCGTTGCCATCTTCTCTATTCATTACCTGTACATCACCAAAAGCGCTCATCGTTTTGTAAGGCACCGACATAATAGAAGACCATTGGTTCCTGTAATTGACACCCATTCTGTAATCACCATCAGGAATAAAGCCGGTATTGGCCGGGTTAGTGCTAAGAGGTGAGTTCATGAACTGGGAGAAATGAAAATCCTGTGAAAAAGCGTAAAAAGAAAGGCACAAGGCGCAAGCCCCTGCTAACACTATTTGTCGTATAAACTTCATAAAGCTTAACCTCCTTTTCTCTTTGCTACCTGATTAACGTTATATCTCCTGTTTTGGTTGTTTTCGTTCCGTCAAAGAACTCCACATCCAGTGTATAGGCATATACATCCATCGGTTGTACGACTCCTTTCACCCGGCCATCCCATCCCTGCAGTCTGTTGCCGGTTTCAAATACTTTTTGTCCCCAGCGGTTATAGATCACGAATTTCATTTTAGCAATACCAAATCCTCTTACATATATTACGCTGTTCACTCCCGGCTGGTTAGGGGTAAACGCATTGGGAACATCCAGTGCCGGAACGACTATAGTTGTTATAGGCTTGCACTCCCTGTCGAAACATCCTACAGCGTTATACGCATATAAGCAAGCATTGAAAGTTCCGGTTGAATTATACTGGTGCTCTACAGGCGCCCTTGACGTTGTCACCAATGAATCGCCGTCACCAAAAAACCATTTGAACAAGACTGCATCCACGGAAGACAGATTGGTAAACGTATGTGTGGCATTCTCTGCAGGCGTTACAGGTATATAGCTAAAATCTGCCGTGGGTCTTGAATAAACTACAATAGGAAACCGGGCTGTATCTGTAATGTTGCAGGTGCCTGGGTTGGTAGCGACCATGACAATTGTGTAACTACCCGGATTAGCATACACATGTGTTGGTTCAAATACTGTTGAAGTATTGCCATCCCCAAAATCCCATTGATAAGTTTGTCCGCCTGTCGTAGTGTTGGTAAAAGAAACCGTATCGCCTGCACAACCAAACGGGTTAGTGGTAAAACCCGCATCAACATTAGCTGCAACACTCACCTGCATGGATATAGAATCAGGATAATTGCAATAAGCCGTGTCTCTTAATACGAGCCACACCGTGTAAGTGCCGGGGCCCGGAAATAAATGTGTAACGCTATTCGTACCGGCGATGACCGGTGTGGTACCGGGTTCGAATTTCCAGATAAATGATGAGTTAGTGAATGGTCTTGATGGATCTGTGGTAGACAAGTTATCGAAACGGTATTTAAAAGAATCACAGGGATTCTGCTTAACAGCATTTATTGCCAGGTTAGCGATCAGATCACCTACACGTATGTTAATGTAAGAGGTATCCCTGAGATTACAACTGGCAGGATCAATGGCTATCAGCATTACCTGGAACGTACCTACTGAAGTAAATGTGTGTGTTTGCGTATAGCCTGTAGCAGCAGGCAATGGCCCTATCTGTGGTGTACCATCACCAAAGTTCCAGATGTATTCAGTAGCATTCCTTACTTCGTCAGTAAAAACGACATCCAATGGTAAACAGCCTGCCGTATCTCTCGGTACACCGCCGATGGCAGATGAAACATCGGAGCCAACACCTGCCAGGTTAAAAGACATTTTGATCATCCCGAGATTACACTGAGGAGAAGCATTATTTGTGGGACCCGCCACACCCGGTGTAACAGGAAAACCGGGGCCACCCCCACAATTGGCACAAACCCCCTGGTAAATAATTCCATTTGCATCAAAGCGACTGGTTCCTCCATCTACATGATCCCCATATTGTCCCCCTGTCTGCCCAAAATAACTCGCATACAGAGGATTGGGGTCTATCGCATCACGCTTCATGACAAAAAAGTAAAAATCTTTATTATCTGTGGTCGGTTTGTAGGCATCAGCTGTTACAGGCAGGCCAGTTGTACCTGCACTTGGATAACCATTTCCATTATCTCCGCCCCATCCTGAAACATAAACATTCTCACAACGATCTACCAGGAAGGCAGTAGGTGAAATATTGGGGATATTGGAGCCTGTTCCAAATACAGTTGAATAGACGTATGCTGAAAGATCAGGCTGCAGTTTGGCAATGAATTGTTTTCCTGTAGAGCTTCCATAAGTCTGAACTCCGGGTGAAACAGGCCAGACCCCGGTTGTTTGACCCATTACATATGGAAAACCTAGCCTGTCAAACTGGATACCATATATCTGGTCAATGCCCGTTGTTCCAAGATAAGTAGAGCGGATAAGAGAAGCTCCATTGTTACTTATTTGCGCTACAAAGCCATCAATACCTCCGTGATTCGTGCCACCGCCAACCGTACCAGCATGATTGCCGGGAAAATCCCCACTTTCTGTACCTCCGGCTACAAATATGTCGCCGGCAGGCGAGAGTGCAAGCACATAGGCTGCATCATTACCGGTACCCCCGAGATAACTGGCAAATGTCAAAGCTGATACATCCGGAAGCATTTTTAAAATAACACCGTCCTGTATTCCTGCTCCTCCTCCAAAATTAGGCTGGAAAGAACCAGCGGTTCCCGGGAAATTAGCAGACTGTGTACATGATGCAACGTAGATATTACCTGCACCATCAAGGATCACTTCACTTCGTCCATCATCACCATAATTTTGTTGTAATGAAGAACGGCCTGAACGTGTTGGATTGATATTGGCTCCATCATCCCCGCTGCCACCAATACGTTTTGATCCGATGAGATTCGAGCCTGTAGCATTCAACTTGGTCACCACTATGTCATAGTCAATGTTCCCTGTTCCTATTGCAGCTCCAACCATTGGGTAATTGGGCGAATTGCTTCTGCCTGCCAGGATCAGGTTGCCTGCCGGATCCACTATTAAACTATGCGGCTGCTCATTACCCGTGCCTCCTATATAAGTTCCGTACACTCTTGTAGCTCCGTTTGCCGAAAGCTTAATGATCCCTATATCCACCGGGGTATTACCTGTTCCCCCCTGGTAAGTTGTTTGAAAGGCGCCGGGTGTTACAGAAAATCCTGAAGCAAATACGATCCCTCCGCCGTAGAAGCTGCCATCGGGCCCGTAAGTAGCGGTAAATCCCCAGTTGCTCGCAAAGCTGCCGGAAAATGAACAGAAGATAAGAAACGGGTCTATGACCAACGTCGCGTTAGGGTCATATCCTTTGACATCAAACCGCACTATATTATCTTTTACAATGTATTTACAACTTACCTGTTTCTTCTCTTTTCCGTCAGCCTGGTAAGTATAAGGATAAGATTCTCTGAGTTCGCCTACCGAAGTATTTACAATAAGTTCTTTATTTCTTATGGATAAATTATCGGCTCCGGCATACTTCAAAGCGATCTTACTGATGTCTGCGCCTGGTTTGGCGATAATGTCGTATTTCAGCGTTCCATTATCTGTATAATATCTTACATCCACATTCGGGTAAACATTCTTCATCGTTATTCCCTGGAAAATACGGCAGTTACTGGCCCATTTGGAAGGATCATTACCAATAAAATAATTATTATACGTGGCAATAGCTTTATCAGGTATGATCTGCATTTCCTTGTTAGCCCCGATAAAATCAACAGCATAAACATGGGAACGAAGGATCATTTTTTTATCCTTGTCCAAAGCTTGTTTTTCTGTGTTATGATTATGATTGAAAAATTCAGATTGTATTACATCATAATCCTGGCGGTTATGCTGCAGAACTGAAAATCCGCCTGAACGAATATAAAAGGCGCCGGCATAAACATCTCCCATGAATTTTATCCGTGAATCCCATTGCCCCTTATTTTCGATAAATTCAATATTGTTATAACTCTGGGCGCTGGTCACAAAGGAATGGATCAAAACTGCGGCAAGAACAATAGATTGTTTCAGGGTCACTTTTATTTCCATCAAATTAATTAAAATAATCGGTTTCAGGATTGAAAACTTGTGTTAAGAAATTTTACTCCATATCACATTGCCTTTCTGTTCATTCAGGTATTCTTTTAACTGCAAATTTTCTGCCGAAACAAGGTCAGGATCGTTGTCCAAAACCGCCACGGCCATATTCCTGGCCACTTCCAAAAGTGGCCTGTCATTGACTATGCTGGCCAGCCTGAAGTTTAACACCCCACTTTGTCTGGTACCTTCAATATCTCCGGGGCCTCTTAATTCCAGGTCTTTTTCAGCAATCTCAAACCCGTTACCTGTACTTGTCATTATCCTGATGCGTTCACGGGCATCATTACCTAATTTGGAGCCGGATAAAAGAATACAATAGCTTTTGTCAGCCCCTCGCCCTACCCTTCCCCGCAACTGGTGGAGTTGCGAAAGACCGAATTTCTCTGCGCTCTCTATCACCATTACGGTGGCATTCGGCACATTCACCCCTACTTCTATAACGGTGGTAGAAACCATGATCTGTGTATCTCCTTCAACAAACCTTTTCATGTTTAGTTCTTTCTGATCTGCCGATTGCCTGCCATGCACCATACTGATCCAGTATTTTGGCTCGGGAAAATACCCTTTGACCGTTTCGTAACCCTGCATCAGGTTTTCGTAGTCCAGCTTATCACTCTCTTCTATCAATGGAAAGATGATATATGCCTGTCTTCCCTTATCGATCTCAGCTTTCAGAAAATCCATCACCCGGCTTCGTTGCGACTCCAAACGATGAACTGTCGTTACAGGCTGCCTTCCCGGTGGCAATTCATCAATTACGCTATAGTCAAGATCACCATATGCCGTCATAGCCAAAGTACGAGGTATCGGGGTGGCTGTCATCACCAAAACATGAGGCGGGGTCTCCCCTTTTTCCCAAAGTTTTGCCCTTTGTGCCACACCAAATCTGTGCTGCTCATCAATAATCACTATGCCCAGGTTTTTAAACTGTACCGCTTCTTCAATTACGGCATGTGTGCCAATAAGGATTTGCAAACTCCCTTCGGAAAGCTCTTTTAAGATTTTTTTGCGTCCCGCTGATTTAGCCGAACCTGTCAGCAGACCAGCCGTCACAGGCATCTTTTTTAATAAGCTGCCTATAGTGGCAAAATGTTGCCTGGCCAATATCTCTGTCGGGGCCATAAGGCAGGCCTGGTAGCCATTATCAATGGCCAAAAGCATCGTTAACAAGGCAACAATTGTTTTTCCACTTCCTACATCCCCCTGTAGCAGACGATTCATTTGTCTGCCCTTTGCCGTATCAGATCGGATCTCTTTTATTACCCTCTTTTGCGCACCGGTCAATGCAAACGGTAAATGATCTTTATAAAAAGTATTGAATAGCCCGCCTACCTTATCAAAGACAACGCCTTTGGAAAAACGGTGCCGGTTGGACAAAAGCATATTCATCCTGAGCTGTGCTATAAAAAGCTCCTCAAACTTTAGCCGTTTTACTGCATCATCATATGCTGCCATTGAAGGAGGAAAATGAATTTGCTTTAATGCTGTGTATCTGCCGGCCAGTTTTAACTGTTGTATTATACTACCAGGCAAATTTTCAGGAATGTCTTTTTCACGCAGCATTCCCGTTAATACCTGTGTTAGTTTACCGATCTGTCTTCCGCTAAGTCCTCTTGATCTTAATTTTTCAGTCGTTGGGTAAACCGGGTCCAGAAAGTTTTTTCCGTCTTGTTTGCCGGAAGTAAATATCTCCATCTCCGGGTGAATGATTTGAGGCCTGCTTTGAAAATAACTGACCTTACCATAAACAAGATAAGGCTGACCTGCCTGCAACATTTTTTGTACCCACGCTATTCCCTGGAACCAGGTAAGCTCTAAAAAACCGCTTTTGTCTTTCAGTTGTGCTGTTAATCTCCGGCTTCTTTTATCCCCTGTCACCTCGATATTGAAAAGTACCCCCGCTACCTGTATATACTCTGTCTGAAAGTTAATATCGCTGATGAGGCTGATCTTTGTTTTATCAATATGGCGATAAGGAAAATGCAGCAAAAGATCATTGAAAGTAAATATGCCGAGTTCCTTTTTCAGCAGGTCTGCCCGTTGCGGACCTACCCCCTTCAGGTATTCGATCGGGTTAGATAATATGTTTGGATATCCCGGAATAATGAAGTTTTTCAGCAAAAATAGCTGAAAGCAATTGTCAATTTTTATCTTGCTGTCTCCCGCATAGATCTTTCCCACAAAACAGTCTGTTTTCCTTTGAGGAATTTTACAAACCCGTTGACAAGACAATAGTTCATAAATACAAAATAAAAAGGAATAGTAAGGATGCTTGGTCTCTTTCCAAACAGGATCAGCAACCATCCCATTAGTGCCAAACAATAAAACAGCAACTGTCCCCCAAGGAATATTTTATAAAAAAGACATGACCCGGCGCCGGTAACAATCAGCACATTTGATACCAGTAAAGCGACCAGCATCACTGGGCAAACCAGCCATCGTAATAACCGGCGGGACACATATTGAAAACCAAGTAAGGGGTACCTGAAAATATTGAGAGCATTTTTTAAATACCTGATGCACTGGTAAGCACCTGCCGATATTCTGACTTTTCGTTTTTTTTCCTCTGTCAATGATGCCGACGGCAATTCAGTAGCATACGCTTCCGGCTCATAAGCAATTTTATATCCTTGCAGGCAAATATTCATTGAAATCACAAAGTCATCAAGAATGATATGATCATGGAGCTGTTTATATAATGAAGTGCGGATTGAAAACAACTCTCCCGCAGCTCCCACGACTGTATTAAAACAGGCATCTTGTTTCTTCATAAACGATTCGTACTTCCAGTAAAGCCCTTCAGCATCACCTACCGCCGATCTTTTGCCGTTACTGATGATCTTCTTTTCTCCGGCCACTCCCCCGGTCTCCGGGTCATTATAATGGGTAGCTATCCTCCTGACGCATTCTTTATTCAGATCAGTATTGGCATCACTGAAAACTACAATAGGTGTTTTGATATGCTGCATAGCTCTGTTGATGGCCGCCAGTTTTCCTTTTCGCTCAGCTTCGTGAAGCAATAAAACAGAAGGATATTGCCCGATGACCGCCTGCGACCCGTCAGTTGACCCATCAGTAATAAAAATGATATTCAGTTTATCAGCCGGGTAATCAATATTCAGCGTGTTCTTTATTTTTCTTTCTATAACATCTTTTTCGTTATATGCAGGAATAATGATTGTAACAGGTTCTAATTCTCCTGTTCTTTGTTTTTTAGCGGAGTTTATAAAAAAAGACCTGGTCCTGTTAAAGACAAAAAGCAATAAGCCATATCCTATATAGCAATAAAACAAGACAGACAGGCTGACCCAGAAAAAAACTACAGTAATTAACATACGTTGCTGCTGCGAAAATTACGTCATTTTAAATCGTAAATCTCCGATTCTCCCGTTTAGAATTCTTCCTTTTAGCTGATAAAAACACTTCTGGAAAATTAAACAGCTTGCAGGATAGTAAATTTCACTCTACTTTTATTCCGAGAGATTCAACCACCTTACGAAAAACCAGGGAACCGATATTATATGATAAGCCACCTCCGCCTGCTACAGATCAATCTGTCATTCCACGATTACAAGTTTGCCTTATTATGCTTTGTTACCGCCTTCCTGGTAACTATGATCGCTATTCCGGTGATCATAAAAATGGCTAATAAGTACAAGTTATATGATGTGCCTAACGAACGCAAAGAACATACCGTTCCCATCCCAACCATGGGAGGCATTGCGGTCATTGCAGGCACTATGATGGCTTTGCTCTTTTGGCTGCCGTTTGATTACGAAACTGAACAGGTCTGCTTTTTCATCTCAGTGGTTATCTTATTTGCGCTGGGAATTATGGATGATATCAAAGATCTTTCCGCCCGGTACAAATTCCTTGTGCAAATCGGTCTGGCAACCCTGATGGCCATTTCAGGCGTCCGTATCTCATCTTTTGAAGGTTTGCTTGGTATCTATGAGTTACCTTTAGCAGCTCAATATACTTTTACACTCCTTACCATTGTAGGCGTCACGAATGCTTTCAACCTGATAGATGGCATTGACGGGCTGGCCGGGGGGCTTGCATTCATGAGTCTATCTACCCTTGGTATATTTCTGACCATAAACGGAGACATTACATCCGCCCTGATAGCTTTCTCTTTTGCAGGGGCCATTGTAGCCTTTCTGTATTTCAATTTCAACCCGGCGAAAATATTTCTTGGAGATACAGGATCACTGGTACTCGGCTTTAGTATTGCCGTACTATGTATCCGGCTGATGCAGGTAAACACTTCTTCTGTATTGCCACATGCACCTTTATTCATACTGAGCCTTGCCTTTATCCCGGTATTTGACACGATACGTGTATTTGCGATGCGGATCTGGCGGGGCAGGTCGCCTTTTGAAGCTGACAGAACGCATATTCATCACCTGCTGACAAATGCCGGGTTCGGGCATGCATTTGCTACCCGGCTTATTTGCAGCATCCATGCTTTTATCCTGTTGGAAGTATATTGGCTGAAGGACCTTAAAGGAGAGTATATTCTTCTTATTCTTACCGCATTTATGATTGGCATTACAGCCGTACTGAAAAATTTACGGGCATTGTTCCCCAGAACTACAGAACGGTTTGCAAGATCTATGGCTGAAAACTAAGAGTATAAAGCGAATGGGGTGTTTACTTCAGCGCAAAAATTATATCCATCAGTACCCATTTCTCCCCTTCTTTGGTCCATGGAAGTGGTGATTGGAATTTCCACATAAGTTTTTCCCATTCCTGCACTTTCGGATTACCTGCATCCATCGCAGCCTTGCGCTCAAAAGAAAATGTATCCTCTGTTTCCATGATCATGAAAAGACGGTCACCTGTCCGGTATATCTCCATCTGAAGTATCCCTGCATCAAGGATACTTTCTTTGATCTCCGGCCAGATGTTACCAGTTCTATGCCAGTTCTCATACTCCGCTATCAAAGCCGGGTCATCCACGAGGTCGAGGGCAAGGCAGTATCGTTTCATATTAATGACCTGTTTTTAATTCCGAAGTACCTGGTGTGCCTTTTCGCAATGAGTATATGAGAATAACGAAGTAACATAGCAGGGGAACAAAATACCCCATTTGTATTTTATCACCAGCCATGTCTATGATGGCACCCATGATAAAGGGTAATATCGCTCCGCCGACTATAGACATAACGATCAGCGAAGAAGCAGGTTTTGTATCTTCCCTTACTCCTTGGATACCTAATGAAAAAATAGTGGGAAACATAATTGACATAAAGAAGCCCAGCCCGATCAATGCGAATATAACACCCTTACCCGTTGCTGTAATAGCAACAATGGTTAGGAGGGCACTCATGAATGCATAAATTGCCAATAATTTTTTCGGAGATATTTTTGTCATCAATGCTGTGCCCGAGAACCGCCCGATCATGAATGCAAGCCCATAGCCCCATCCGAGATATGCAGCTGCAGTTTTCTCATCCACACCGCCAATGTTCTTGGCAGTACGAATGAAAATGCTGGTAACGCATACCTGCGCACCCACATAAAAGAATTGTGCAACTACCGCCCATACCACATTTTTATTGCGCAGTGCATGAGTAAATTGCTTCAACGATACTTTACCGCTCTCACCTTCGCGTATCTCAGGAAGTTTGATACGAATAAAAACAGCTGCCACAACCAGTAGCACGACCCCCAGAATGATATACGGCAATTTAACAGCTTCAGCCTCGCTGGCCAGATAACTTATCCTTTCTGCATCAGGCATAGCAGTTAACTGATCTGCCGTAAATTCTTTACCGGACAAGATTATATCACCCCCTATAGCCGGGGCCAGCATAACTGCCAGTCCGTTGAATGCCTGCGCAAGATTCAATCGGGCTGTGCTGCTTTCCGGCGGTCCAAGGACGGTTGCATAAGGGTTAGCTGCTGTTTCCAATAAAGCCAGTCCTGAGCCAATAATAAATAAACCAGTGATAAAAATTCCATATGCCCGCGTGTCTGCTGCGGGAACAAAAAGGAATACACCCAGCGCAAATAATAACAGCCCGCAAACAATACCTATCCTGTATCCCCATTTCCTGATAATAAGACCGGCAGGGATCGGCATCAGGAAATAGGCTATGAACACTGCAGTATCTACCAGCATAGAGGACCTGTTATTCAACTGACAGGCCTTTTTCAGATGCGGAATAAGGATAGAATCAAGGTTATGTGCCACTCCCCATAAAAAGAACAATGATGTTATCAGTATAAACGGAAGACGGTATTGCTTGCTGGTCAATGATGGCATGCTGTAACGTTAGATGATTAAAAGCTCTATGTCTGTATTATTCCACACTTACTTTATACTTTGTAACCGTATGATACTTCTCTCCGGGCCTTAGTATCGTTGACGGGAACTTTGGCTCATTCGGCGAATCCGGGAAATGCTGTGTTTCCAGGCACAAAGCGCTATGCAGATTGATCGGCTTCCCATCTGAGGTTTTGAACTTACCATCCAGGAAATTGCCGGAATAGAACTGCAATCCGGGCTCTTCTGTATATACTTCCAGCTTCCTGCCACTGAGCGAATCACTCAATACTGCCGCTAATTGCAGTGAGTTGCCCTTCCTGTTAAGTACCCAGTTATGATCATATCCGCCTTTTACCTGGTCAATCCTCGCTCCTATCTTTTCAGTAGTGGTAAAATCAAAAGGGGTCCCTTTTACTGCCGCTATCTCACCAGTAGGTATCAGAGTGCTGTCAACCGGTGTATAGGCATCCGCAGCGATCATTAATTGATGATCACGGATACTATTAGCTACATCACCGGAAAGATTATAATAATTATGCTGCGTAAGATTTACAATAGTAGGCTTGTCTGTTTCAGCGTTGTATTCGATCTCCAGTTCATCATCGCTGGTTAGCGTATAGCGGACATTTACTTTTAAAGTACCGGGGTAACCTTCCTCGCCATCCTTACTGACATAACTCAACAGCAGCGTTGGTGTAGAGTCGTTCACTATAGCAGCATCCCATACTACTTTATCATACCCTTTATTACCGCCATGCAGGTGGTTCACTCCATTATTCGTAGCAAGGGTATATTCAATTCCATCAATCTTAAATTTTCCTTTTGCGATCCTGTTCCCATAGCGCCCGATCAATGCACCGAAATAAGGAGGTTGCTGAAGGTATGGAGCAAGGCTGTCAAACCCGGCAAGAATACTTGATCGCTTACCATTTTTGTCCAGCGTTCTCCAGGATGTCATGATACCACCGTAATTCGTGATCTTTATTTGATTGCCTTTGGCATTGGTCAATGTATATAAAAACACTTCTTTGCCGTCCACAATGCCAAAGCTGGCTTTGCCGATACCGGTTTTTGCTTCTTCCATGGTTTCTGGGTTTTTATTGCTGTTACAGGCGGCCATGCCCGACAGGATGACCACACATGATAAAAAGAAAATCTGATTTTTCATTGCTGTTGATTGTAGTCTGTTTAAAATATCTTAAAAACTATGGCTTTAATTCCAATACCACGACTGATAATCTTGGTAGTGTCACCACGAGATCATTCCCTTCCTTTTTGGCCCCATTGAAAGCCGCTGGCCTGATGAGATCTGGTTTTTCAAATGTGTTGATATCAGTAAATTTATTTGAAGTAATGACCTGTCCTTCGGCTGTTTTCCAATTGATATCGTACAGTGATGTACGGATAGTAATACTTTTATTGGCATCCATATTCACCAATGATATATGCACTTTACCTGTTGAATCCTGTGAAGCAGATACGTTCACTGCCGGTATCTTCTGGTCACCTACAGCATAATCAGGACTGGTGAAATTCACATTCAGGAGTTTAGCCTCCTGATGAACCTTATACAGATCAAATACATGATAAGTAGGTGTCAGCAGCATCTGATTTCCTTTCGTGAGGATCAGCGCCTGCAACACATTAATAGTTTGTGCCAGATTGGCCATCTTCACCCTGTCTGCATGATTATTGAATATATTGAGTGTGGCCCCCGCTATCAAGGCATCACGCATACTGTTTTGCTGATACAAAAACCCAGGATTGGTACCGGGCTCTACATCTGTCCATACACCCCACTCATCCACTACCAATGCCACTCGTTTTGTGGGATCATACCTGTCCATGATCGTGGAATGCCTTGTCACTAACTCATCCATTCGCAAACATTTTTGCATGGTAGTAAAGTAGCCATTCTCGTCAAACTGTGTAGCTGAGCCTTTTTTATTCCAGTTTCCCATCAGTGTATAATAATGGAGAGAAACGCCCCACATCATGTTCAGCGGAACTTTTTTCATCAGCGTTTCTGTCCAGTTGTAATCAAAATCACTGGCGCCAGCTGCTATTTTCTTTAAAGGAGCCCCGGGATAGTTCTTACAAAATGTAGCATAACGACGGTACTGATCTGCATAATAATCAGCTGTCATACTACCACCACAGCCCCAGCTTTCATTACCCACTCCCCAGAATTGCACTTTCCATGGCGCTGTTCTTCCATTCTGCTTTCTCAATTCGGTCATCGGGCTAAGGCCATCGAAATTCAGGTATTCTACCCATTTATTCATCTCCTCTACTGTTCCGCTTCCTACATTTCCGGCAATATAAGGTTCTGTATTCAGCAAACTACATAGCTCTAAGAATTCATGAGTACCGAAGCTGTTATCTTCAGTTACATTGCCCCAGTGTGTATTGATCATTTTAGGTCTTGCTTCCCGTTTACCAATCCCATCACGCCAATGATACTCATCCCCAAAGCAGCCGCCAGGCCAGCGAAGATTAGGTATCTGTATTTTTTTCAACGCTTCTACCACATCCAGCCGGATGCGGTCTTTTCTTGGCAATGTGGATGTATCACTGACCCAGAATCCGTCATAGATACACCGGCCCAGATGCTCGGAAAAATGGCCATAAATGTGTTTACTGATCACAGGTGAAGCATTATCTGCTGTTATGCTCATTTTTGTTTGCCCGAAAACATTCAGGGAAATGACTGCAGAGCATAAAAGGGAATACCAGACTTTCATATGTATTTAATTTAATTATTCAGAGAAATTCGATTGATTCTTTATCCAGTTGATCATATTTCGCCCGGTCAAACACGTAATAGAAAGCCCCTTTTCTTGATGACTCCTTTTCTTTCTCCTCCAGTTTTTCCAAAATATCCAATGACCGGATCTTCCTGATAAAATTCCTTTTATCAAACTCTTTTTCATAAATGGCCTCATAGAGACCCTGCAACTGTTGTAAAGTGAATTTTTTGGGTAACAAGGCAAACCCAATCGGGTGAGTAGCGGCTTTTTCCTTCAGGCGCTGCTTTGCCATTTTGATCATCTGCCTGTGATCAAATACCAGGGGCGGCAGTTTGCTGACCTGGAACCACTGCGAATTATGCTCCTCCATCAGTTTCTCATCATAATCGTCCAGCTTGATCAATGCATAAAAAGCAATGGACACGACCCTGCCACCGGGGTCCCGCTTTACATCCCCGAAACAGAACAGCTGTTCCATATAAATATCTGTCAGGCCGGTAAGCTGATCCAGCACCCGGGTAGCTGCAGCATCTACACTTTCCTTTTCGCTGACAAACCCCCCCATCAGCGACCATTTACCTTTTTCCGGTTCGATCTGCCTTTTTACCAGTAATGCTTTCAGCTCCTTACCCGTGAATCCAAAAATGATACAATCTACGGCCAGCAATAGTCTTTGCTGATCTGAGTATTGCGATATAGCCATACAATACCTTATTAAAATTACCAGAACTTTATATATAAAGCTGCCAGAATAAGCAATGTCACAACAGGCATAACCAGATGCGCCGGTCTTATTCTGAATATTTCATTTATCTGGTATAAACGTTTTCAGGTTATATGTGACAGAAGTTATCCATTGATCTTATGATATACTTCGCTCCATTTGAGTTCATTCTTGAATTTTTCCAGATCTGTCTGTTTGTCGATCATCACGCATTCGATCTTTGCCATTGCAGCAAAATCCTGCAGGTATTCAGAGGTCAGGTTCTGGCTGTAACAGGTATGATGTGCACCCCCGGCATAGATCCAGGCAGCCAGACCATCGTACATATTGGGATGGGGTTTCCACAATACCCTTGCTACAGGTAATTTCGGAAGGTCATATTTGGGTGATACTGCCGTCACTTCATTGACCAACAAGCGGAAGCGGTTACCCATATCTACGATAGAGGCATTTAAGGCAGTGCCCCCGGCTACATTAAACACGAGGCGTACAGGATCAGCTTTCCCGCCAATACCTAACGGATGTATCTCACAAGAAGGTTTGCCTTCTGCAATACTCTCGCATATCTCAAGCATATGCGAACCAAGCACCATGGTATTATTAGGTTCAAAGTGATAGGTGTAATCTTCCATAAAAGAATTACCGCCTGCCAGGCCGGCTCCCATTACTTTCATTGCCCTTACCAGTGCAGCTGTTTTCCAGTCGCCTTCGCCGCCAAAACCATACCCTTCACCCATCAAACGCTGGGAAGCAATACCCGGCAATTGTACCATACCGTGCAGGTCTTCGAATGTATCGGTAAAGCCCTTATAATTTCCTGCCTGCAGAAAATTACGCATCCCTATTTCGATCTTTGCCGCATCCCGCAGTGAAGAATGTTTTTCTCCTCCTTTCTTCAGTAAAGCAACTACATTATATCTCTCTTCATATTCTTTTACCAGCGAATCAACTTCCTTATCTGTTGTTTCATTGATCACTTTTACCAGGTCACCTACACCATGGGTATTCACTGAATAGCCAAATTTTAATTCGGCTTCTACTTTATCACCTTCAGTTACGGCCACATACCGCATATTATCCCCGAAGCGGACAAACTTTGCACCCTGCCAGTCATTCCAGGCAGCGGCGGCCCTCGTCCACACACTGATCTGCTGAACGACCTTTTCATTCTGCCAATGTCCAACTACAACTTTTCTTTCCAGCCGCATTCTTGTCATGATGAAACCAAATTCCCTGTCGCCATGTGCCGATTGGTTGAGGTTCATAAAGTCCATATCTATTTCTTTCCACGGAATGTCCCGGTTGAATTGCGTATGCAGGTGCAACATAGGCTTATGCAATATCTTCAATCCTCCGATCCACATTTTCGCCGGGGAAAAGGTGTGCATCCAGGCGATGATACCAATACAATTCTTTGCATTATTAGCTTCGGCGCATAAAGCATATATCTCTTCAGTTGATTTCAATACAGGTTTGAAAACCACCTTCACAGGTATATTCTCTGAATTATCAAAAAAAGAAACGATCTCCTGTGAATGCAATGCTACCTGCTTTAATGTTTCCTCACCATACAAATGCTGGCTGCCTGTGGCAAACCAAACTTCTAATGTCTTTAAGTCTTTCATTTTATAATTTTTGTTGTCAGCTATTGTGAGTGATCAGTTGCGAACTTCATTAACTTAACATTCACCACTTATTGTCCATAATAGGAATCTGGTCCATGCTTTCTTTCATAATGTTTCCTGATCAGTGCATCTTTTAACCTTGGGGCATTGGGGTTGATCCGCTCAGTCAGTAAGGCCATTTGCGCCACCGTTTCCAGCACTGCACTGTTATATACAGCTTTTTCGGGTGTCTTACCCCATGTAAAAGGTGCATGGTTACCTACCAGCACCATCTCCACTTCTTCATAGTTCAATCCTTTTTCTTTAAAACAATTGATGATCTGGAACCCGGTCTCATGCTCGTAGTCTCCTTTGATCATTTCATCACTCATCGGCGGCGCACAGGGAATATCCACCGTATTATGATCTGCATGTGTGGTACCAAAGATCGGTATGTCGCGCTGCGATTGTGCCCAGGCAGTAGCATATGTACTGTGTGTATGGACAATACCGCCTATTTTCTCCCATTGCTTATACAATACTGCATGAGTTTTTGTATCTGACGAAGGCCTGAGCTTTCCTTCTACTATGTTGGCGTTAAAATCAACTATTACCATTTTTTTCGGACTAAGCTCCTCATAAGGAACACCACTTGGCTTAATGGCAAAAACACCGAGATCTCTGTCCACTGCACTAACATTGCCAAAGGTGAATAATACCAACCCTAATTTTGGCAATTGCATATTGGCCTCATAAGCCGCTTCCCTGATATCTTCGTATTTCATGTTATAATAGTGAATTTAATAGTACGTAAATACAAATCACGATTTCTCTACAAATTTTCCAAGCTTTACATACTTCTTGTATCTCTTTGCATATAAGCTGATCTTCTTTTTTTCCGGTTTGTATTCCGCATCAAAGCCCTGGCCCATCGCTGCCATTGCATCTTCCACTTTTGGATAGATACCGGCTGCTGTCGCGGCAAACATGGCTGCGCCTGCGGCGCAGGTCTGCTCACTTTTGTGAATACGGATCGGCATCTTCATCACATTCGCCATCGTTTGCATGATGTAAGGAGATTTTTTTGCAACTCCACCAAGACCAATCAATCCTTTTACCGGTATCCCTTCACTGACAAACCTGTCAGAAATAGCTTTGGCGCCAAAACAGGTTGCTTCCACCAATGCTTTAAATATCTGCGGGGCATTACTGCCGAGATTCAAATTAGCAATTGATGCCGTTAATAGTTGATTCGCATCCGGAGTCCTTCTTCCATTCAGCCAGTCAACAGCCAGTTCATCATCTGCCTCCAGCGGGAGCTGTGATGCCGCCTGTGATAATTCTTTTATGATTTTATCAGTAATCTCATTTTTCAACGCTGTCGCGGTATCGGCATTCACGACCAATGATTGAGATAATAAATTTAACGGCCACGATAATACATTTTTGAACCAGGCATAGGTATCACCAAAGGCAGATTGCCCTGCTTCCATTCCCATCATGCCAGGGATGACAGAACCAGGCACTTGTCCGCAAATACCTCTAACTAGTTTATCTTTTACTTCATTCAGCGGCGCTACCAGCATATCGCAGGTAGAAGTGCCCATTACCTTGCTTAAATGATAAGGTTCGATCTGGCCACCTACAGCACCCATGTGCGCATCAAAAGCTCCGACACCAACTACTACTTCAGTGGACAGACCTAACCGAGTCGACCATTCTTTCGATAAGTGACCGGCTGGTTCATCCGAAGTATATGTCCGGGTAAATAACCTTGAAGTATATCCATTCAGCAATGGGTCCAGTGAAGAAAAAAAATCATTAGGTGGCAATCCCCCATACTCTTTTGCAAACAGAGCTTTGTGACCAGCAGAGCAAATGCCCCTTTTCATCTGCTGAATATCAGTTCCGCCGGTCAGTAAAAAAGGTATCCAGTCGCAATGCTCCACCCAGCTATAACAGGCCCTTCTTACTGCTTCATCCTCCCTGAGTATATGTAATAGTTTTGCCCAGAACCACTCGCTGGAATAGATACCGCCAACGAACTGAAGATAATTGACCGGAAATTTTGCAGCGTGTTCATTTATTTCTGCCGCCTCTTTAATAGAAGTATGATCTTTCCATAACACAAATAAGGCATTCGGGTCATGCTCAAACCCAGGCAACAAACCAAGGGGCATCCCTGATTTGTCAACAGCGACAGGCGTAGAGCCGGTAGTATCTACCGAAATACCTTTTATGGCATCCGCAATACCATTACCTGCTTTTCTCAAGCTATCTTTAATGGTGAATTCAAGCCCCTCGACATAATCCAGGGGGTGCTGGCGAAATTGGTTAAGAGAAGGGTTACAATACAAACCATCCCTCCACCGGGGATAATAAAATACAGAAAAGGCAATCTCACTGCCATCGGCAGTGTTTACAATAACAGAACGAACTGAATCCGTTCCATAGTCAACGCCTATAACGTAAGAAGAGTTTTCCATTTCCTATGGCAGCAATTTATTATGCTAATATAGGATTTTTTAAATAATAAGTGTTTTTATGACATTTATTTTTAGAAAAATTTCTTCCTCTCTAAAAGACTGCATAAAAACCGGAAAATTACTTTCCGATACAAAAAGTATAGTACCCTTGTGTATCAAGGCTTTCAGCCGATTGGGCAACAAAAACTGAATTATCAAAGGAAACTGCTCAATAAAGAAAGGAAAAAAAGTTTTTGAGTGTAGAATGTACTGTGCCTTATCATAAGCAAAAGCAAAGAAAAGGCTACAACCTATTGAAGTTGCTTGAAAACCGTTTCCGGTTACAAGCCCATGTACTGGCAGAATTCTGCAATAGTAACAACCTGGTGCTGCTGCTTGTTGAAATGGTCCTGATCTTCTTAATAAGTTTTCTACCATACCTGTCGCTTCTGCCTGTGATTACCTGAATGTCTTTCGGATAAATGCACAGTCTATTCAGTCTTCAAACTATAATTTGATACTTTATCCATACTTTAAAGTTGGATGAGCTATTACATATATATCCGTTTTTTGAGAGTGTCAAAGTCCTACATGTTAGAATAATATGGAACTAAACTATAAATTGTATTAGTCAGGATGATATCATTGGAGGCTTACGGGCCTTTTCTTTTGTTTTATAACTTAAAACTTGCCTTCAAAGAATAATAGGTAATGTCTCTCCCTGCTCCCGTTTGTTTTACGTACTTACTTGCAAAAAATTTAGAAGCGTCAACTGCGATTGAGAAGTTTGAATTGATTGCGTAAGCGGATTCTAATGCCAACAATGTTCCCAATTGTTTTTCAGATGAAACGAATAGGTTCTCAGGCCTTGGTCTCACTTCAAGTGCTCCCGGACTATAAGTACCGTCCTGATTACTTTCCCGCCATATGAAATTTGCAGCTAAATAAACATTGATTTTTCGTACAGGATTAATCCTTAAATAGGGATTTATTGTTATCATGTTCGTTGCACCAATGGGTGCGGTTAATCCATATTGAGGCTTTGAGTAAAGTAGATTGTATGTATTAAGATGACGATCAGTTCTGCTGTTATCTCCTGTGAGATAATTACCAGCCAAACCAATGATCATGTTCTTTTTAAACACTATTTTGTGGTTTAAATCTGCGGATATACCAAAAGCATTTATCGAAAGCTGCCTGAACTTTCCAAATTGATATGTTCCTTCTACTTCATAGTTTGTTTTCGGATTTTCAGAAAATAATCTGAAACCGGAAATTTCTCTGTTTTCAATACCGGCTACAAAATTATACTGACGGCGGCTTGAATGAAAATGTACTAAATAATAATCAATTGAAAGTTTTTTGGCGAGTTTTTCAGTTGCATAGATACCTGCAGCGAGGTCTTTAAAAGTTTGATCGTCAAAAACACCCTTTTGCGAAATAACAGGTGATATAGCAAAGACATCTACCTTTCTTCTTCCATTGTTGTATTTGAGTATTGCTGCATCAAATGTTAGTCTCGTATTAGGCCCTTCCCTGAATGTGATTAAGCGGTGACTACCATAGCTTATTTCCTGCCTTCCAATTCTCGCCATCCAAAATTTATTAAACCGATAGTCAATAAACGCCTGGTGTAAACTCAATTCATTTTGTTCTATCTCAGGTGCAAGCGGATTGTGATTTAGAAATCGTTGAGTACTGTTTAATTGTACAAACACCCTTGTTTTTTGCCCCGCTTCGATATTTGTATGAGCCATTATTCTATGCCACAGCTGCCAAACATTTTGTGTTTGAAAAGTTGGCGGCATATCGCCGAAATTGATATTGTTATACCATTGCAGCTGTTCCCTTACTTCGCCACCAAACGACACTTTTAGTTTGGCAGATAAGTGAATGTATTTGAGCTTTTGGAAGCCTCGCTTATCGACACTATCACTTTTAAGAAAACTGAAATCGTCGTTGTATCTCAAGTATTGGATTTGACTGTAGCCAGCTATACCAGTAAGAATAAATCCAATTACAAGTATTAAATTTCTCATCTTCATCTAAACTTTAGGGGTCGTTACCAATTATGGTAACGACCCGTTAAGAGGGATTTCATACAGGACTAATAAGGTTTTATGATTTGCCCGGTGTTTGCACCAAACACACTTTTCCGAAACCCAAACTCAAGCTGCTTCATTGTTACCGGCATTTCACCAGGAAAAAATGGAAAATATTGAGGGGAGTTCTCAATAACAGTAGGGCTAACCGCATTAATGCGAATACCATTTTCAAGCTCAATGGCTGCAGCCCTTACAAACCCTTCTACTGCTGCATTGGCGGCTGAAGCATTGGCAAAGTTTTTCTGCGGCTCATGTGTCAACGCTCCTGTAATGAGTGTAAATGAGCCTTTGGGTTTGATATAATGCTGACCGATCAATACCAAATTTATTTGGCCCATCATCTTGCCTTCAACACCGACACGAAATGTTTCTTCGTTCAAGTTCTTCCATGGACCAACGTAAGTGGGACCAGCCGTACAAATCAGGGCATCGAACTGACCTATCTCTTTGTACATTTTTTCGATTGCCGCCGGAGATGTAATATCTACCTGAACGTCTGAACTATTTCTGTCGGCACGAATCACTTCATGCTCCTTTTCAAATGCCTTGGACAAATATGTCCCCATGGTGCCTGATGCACCAACAATTACGATTTTCATACTTATGTTTTAATTATTGCTTACTTAGATAAATTTGATTTTATGGCTTGCATGAATATTTTACTGTATTATCCTTCCTTTTGTTTGGAGGCCTTTGTCCCTGGTCTTGAAACATGGATACTAATGTTGAGCATTCTGTTGTTGCGTTCAACATCGGGAGAGATGTTAACCATGCCATAACCATAACGAACATCCAATGTGAGTATCGATTTTTTTAAATTGAAATTGTATCCGGCTCCTGCCTGAAAACCGAAACCCCAGCGTTTAAAATCTGCAGCAGAACTACCAAATGGTACTTTAGTGGTTCTTTCTGCAGACGTACCTGAACCATTTACTTTTAAGCGACCTCCTACATTGTAACCTGCGTAAGGACCTGCATTAAAATATAGCCCGTTAAAGTGTATGCGAGCTAACAATGGCATCTCCAAACTGTTTAGCCGTAATGTTGACTTCGCATTCGTCAATGGATTGTTTTCTTTTAATGTACCACCTTTCATAGCGAAATAAATTTCCGGCACAATTGAAAACATTGGTGTGATACCTGCCTGGTAAGAAAAACCTGCCTGCAAGCCCTGATAGTTTTTCTTATAAGGGCCAAGCTCGGCATTCGCCTTCCCATAATTGAAATTTGTTGTCAGTGAATTAATTGCGATACTTAACTTGCTTGTCTGTGAATACGAGTTGAAAGCAAGTGAGGTTAATAGCATTATTACTGCTAAAAACTTTGTGGATTTGATTGTTTGTTGCATGATTATCTGTTTTTAAATTTTACATTGTCATTTTCGGGCAATAGTTTGCCCGCCCATTTTGCAGGCAAATTTTTAATACCCTTCTTTGGTTTGATTTTAAACTGCTAACCCAGTATTAAGCAGCAGCTTTTAAATTGATAGGACAAAGCTACTATCTTGAAACGCCCATGTGGTAGGACGATTTGCAACTAGAATGGCACATTTGTCAAGTTGTTTGTTGAAACTGTTTGGTTCTGATCATCTATCCACTGCATCACTACTTTTCCTCTGGTACGCATTGCCTCAATATAGCTTATGGCCTCTGGTATTTCCTTATAAGAGAATAATTTTTCTATTTGAGGTTTTACTTTTCCCTGCGCTACCAATTCAGCTAATGTCTGCATGTCTTTTGTATTTGACTCTACTGTAAACTGGATTAAAGGGAAATTGCCAAATAATTTACTAACAAGGGTTGAAAACATATGCCCCATTGTTGTAAACCCGATCATTACACCTCTTTTACCCATTCTCGTATAATCAGCATAAGTAAGATTACCGTTTGCATCTATAATCAAATCGTAGCTACCATTATGCTGATGGATATTTTCCGTATCATAAGCGACTACTTTATCGGCACCTAAAGACTTTACAAAATCAACATTCCTGCCGGAACAGACAGCGGTGACATTTGCCCCGTAAGACTTTGCAATCTGGACAGCAAAATGACCCACACCGCCTGAAGCACCATTTATAAAAACTTTTTCACCCGATGTAATCTTTCCGTATGTAACAAGTGCCTGGAGAGCTGTGAGCCCAGCTGTTGGTATGCTTGCCATCTGAACTATGCTGACGTTGTTTGGGACTTTGCCACAAACATTCGCCGGCACATTTACATACTCTGCAAAAGCACCACCCATCAATGTTTCGCCAAATACTTTATCTCCAACCTTGAAGCTGGTAACGTTCTTGCCGGTTTCTACAATTATACCTGCAAAGTCAGCACCAGCAATTTTTTCTTTGGGCTTGAAAAGACCAGAGGTAAATCTTGCAAAAAATGGCTTACCTCTTAAAAGATGCCAATCAGCGGGGTTCGCAGAATTTGCAACCACCTTTACCAGGATGTAACCATCTTTCACCATTGGCTTATCTATTTCCTCTAATTGAAGGACTTCAGGACCACCGTATTTTGTTTTTATAAAGGCTTTCATCTTTCATCTTACTATTTTTTAAAACTATTCATCATAGCACTTTGAACCAACATTTCATATTCTTGCAGTACCTGCAAACCTGGCATTAAACCTATCATACAATGTATTTGACCAGCAAAACACCCCTCCCCAACTTTCATTCCTGAACTTCGCAATTGAACAGTATATAATGTTCCTCAGCGCAAAGGGGGTCAAATTGGTTTTTATTTACTTCTTTCCAGTTCACTCAATTTCTTTCGGGTTTCAGGCATTTCTTTTAAATGAAGTGCCTTCCTGAAAAATTCAATTGCTTTTTTCCTATCGTTTGTTTCCAAATAAAAATCTCCCATGCTATCATATGCATTGGCGCTTGCAGGATAAGTTTCAATATTCAAATTAAAAAACTGTAAAGCCTTTTCATAGTTTTTCCCATGCAGAAAGATGTATCCAAGTGCGTTGACGATGCTTTCAGAAGGCAAAACCTTATAATGTAACAAAGCGGACAAGTTTTGATAATGGGTTTTAATGTAGCTGACTGTTATGGAAGTATCGTTCAGATCTTTTTCCAGCTCGTAACCTTTAAATAAGAAACGTAATGCATCATAACTCGTAATCAGCGGAACGGATGAATGGTTTTCATCGGGATAGAATTTCCAGTTCCATTGCAAGCGACTAGTTTTACTATTTTCAAGTAATTGGTGAAATTGAAAGTTGTCCCTTAAGTGGATATTTCCCTTTGCAGTATCTTGTAACACACCGGATGTATCTATGCCTTTATTCGTTCTGTTAGCTGAGGCATAATAAAGGCTTTTATTGCTGAAGTCTCTGCTTAACAGTTGGTGAGAAGCCTTTTTCATCAATGCCTGATTGTCCCACCATACACTCGGGTCGATGGCAACATAGCTCGTAAACAGCGATGTATGGTTTATAAGGGAATGAAGGACCGTTAACCCGCCCAGCGAATGACCGACAAGCATACGGTAAGGAGTTGTTGTATAAACACTATCCATATAAGGAAGAAGCTCATGTTCAATAAAGGCGATGAACTTCTCTCCCCCTCCTGAAGAACCTAAAGTGGCAGTATCTTTTTCACCGTCTGACCAGGAAATTGAGTGAGTTGGCGTAAGATCTCTGACCCGATTGGTGTTTGCAATCCCTACTACAATCATTTCAGGCATTTTACCTGTACTGCTTAGATACTGTACCATCCCTGTCATTGAATGGAAAAAGGCAGGACCGTCCAGCAGATACATTACCGGATATTTGTTTTGAGTACCCTTAGTAAAGGAAGAAGGAGTATATATCCATATTTCCCGATCCTCTTTTAGTATATCAGAATATATAAACTCTTTCTTGCCTATGTTTATCCGAACCTCATTTTCAGACAAATCCTGAGACAAACAAAACCCTGGAAGAAAAAGCAGTAACCAATAAATATTTTTCATACTAAACAATTATCATTTTGTAAAACTTTCATTTATAGCGGTTTTTGTCATCTGTTCAAAAACATTCAACGCCTCCGCACCATATCTTAAACCTATCAAACAATGTATTTGACCGGCAAAACACTTCTCCCATACTTTCACACCTGCACTTCGCAGTTTAGCAGCATACAATACCCCATCATCTCTAAGTGGATCAAATTCCGCAGTAATTATAACAGCTGGTGGTAACCCTGTAAAATCTTCCGCCAAAATCGGTGATAACGAAGAGTTATTGGTTTGACCGGGAGCATAGTTTTCAACTGCGAAATAGCACATTGCTTTTGTTTGGAAGTACCCAAAAGCATTCTGTTGA
>JAEUVK010000013.1 GCA_016787135.1 Chitinophagaceae bacterium
GGTTTGTATTTGATGATCTGGTTGATCTGTTCAAAATTGCCGCTGGCCTCTTTGGTAGCGAATATATTCTTACACTCATGCGCAATACGCAGTTGTGTATCGGCCGTCACATTCATGCCTGTGCGTCCCGGCACATTGTACATCATGATCGGCAAAGGAGTAGCATCATTCAATGCTCTGTAATGCTGAAAGAGCCCTTCCTGGTTGGGTTTATTATAATAGGGAGATACAGATAATATTGCATCATATCCCGACAGGTCAAACGTTTTAAACCCATGAATGACCTCATGCGTATCATACCCGCCAATTCCGGCGATCAATGGCAGACGGCCGGCCACGGCATCTTTTACAAATGAAAAGACCTTTTGCTTCTCTTCGCCATGCACTGTAGCGCTTTCACCAGTAGTACCCAGTACCACGAGGTATTCCACCTTACCTGCTATCCAGAATTCGATCAGCTTTTTATAACTGTCCCGGTCAATGGACCCGTCAGCATGAAAAGGAGTAACGATAGCGATACCTGTACCTGTGAATTTTTTACGAAGAGACATGTAGAGTTGAGAGTTTAGAGTTTAGAGTTAAAAGTTATGAATAATGGAATGAATATCTGTGATGCGAGGCAAGGATCAGCTTTATAGAAAAAGAAACGAGAATCCGGCATTATATATTCCAGCCTATTCTTCCTCCCAGAATCCCATCCTTCCAAACTTTTCGATCCTGCCGTTGACACGTTCTTGTGCCGGTATCTCTTTCAGTTCTTTGATGACAGGCACCAAATAATCCTTCAGGATCTTTGCTGCTGCGTCATAATCCCAGTGTGCACCGCCAATGGGTTCAGGAATGATGCCATCTATCAGGCCAAACCCAAGCATCTTCTCTGCCGTCAATCTCAACTGTTCTGCTGCAACTTCTTTCTTTTCCCAGCTCCTCCAGAGAATAGATGAACAGCTTTCAGGGCTGATCACGGTGTACCAGGTATTTTCCATCATAAACACCCTGTCGCCAACACCAATACCCAACGCACCACCACTGGCCCCTTCACCTATGATCACGCAGATCACCGGCACTTTCAATCTCACCATTTCATAGATATTCCTGGCAATCGCCTCTCCTTGCCCTCTTTCTTCTGCTTCCAGCCCGGGATAAGCACCGGGAGTATCGATCAATGTGACGATCGGTTTATTGAACTTCTCGGCCAATTTCATTAATCGTAAAGCTTTCCGGTATCCTTCCGGGTTAGCCATCCCGAAATTGCGCAATTGCCGCATCTTGGTATTGATCCCTTTCTGCTGGCCGATGAACATGACCGTCTCTCCTTCCAGACTGGCAAACCCGCCTACCATTGCTTTGTCATCTTTTACGGTGCGGTCACCATACAACTCCACAAAATGGGTGGTCATCTTATCTATGTACTTCAATGTATAAGGCCTGTCGGGATGACGGCTGAGTTGCACCCGCTGCCAGCTCGTAAGATGGGAAGTGATTTCCTTTCTTTTCTCAATGATATTATGCTCCAGCCGGGCTATCAGGTCAGACATGTCGATCTTTGTCTTCTCCTGCCTGCTTTTTGCATTCTCTATCTCGTCAATCAGGTCCTTAACCGGTCTTTCAAAATCCAGGAATTGGCGATTGGCATTACTTGGCATAGTCAGTAAATGAGCGGCTAAATTAAGGATTAAATAATAATGAAATATTGAGCCGGCCAGGTGGCCGGCTATCAAAGTAAAATAGTGGATAACAAAGTATGAATTAACCTCTCAGCAAACCGGAACGGGAAACATAACGCTTATCAGGAGTATAGATAAATAAGCAGGTCCCGTTCTTGATAGTATTGATGATCGGGAGTGCCTCATCCGCAGGAACAGCGGGACAACCCTGGCTTCGACCGATGTATCCCTGTTCGGCAATGTATGATTCATCTACATAGTCAGCGCCGTGCATCACAATTGCCCGTTTATAGGCAAGGTCATTAATGCCTCTTTCGATACCCTGGAGCTTTAATGAGAAACCATTACTACCAAGATATGTTTCACCCGTGATGTAAAAGCCCGGGCTGCTCATATAGGATGAAGGCCGGTTAGAGAACGCAGAAGCCCATTCCTTACCGGAATTGCGGCCATGTGCTACAAGTGTATTAAAAAGAACTTTATAATTCTTCATATCCAGCACATACAATCTCCGGTGGCTACTGGGTTGACTGAAATCAACAATCGCTATGATGGATTCATTGATAACCTTACCCTGTTCCACCAGTTTATGCCATCCTTTTTGTGCATATTCAAATGCTTGTTTGCTGAGCCCGGCCAGGTCAAGATGCAGGCTGTCGTAGACAGATTTGAACGGCGCCATGAACTGCAGCGAATCGGTAGTGGGTTTTGAAGATGATACTGCCGGTTTCGGGTCCAGCTTTCTGACCGAAGAAGGTTTCCCGAATGCAAAGGGCAGATGCAGTAATGTGATAAATAAGGAAGATACCAGGAGGTAAAACCCTTTCAGTGTTTTTTTCATTAATACTAATTAACCTTAACCTGAAAATGCTTAGCCTGCTTAACGGGTTTCTCCTTCCTGTTATTGTCTTTCGTCTGTAGGATAATTGCCAAATATAAGACTGCCCGATGATATAAATCTCACCGGGCAGTTTGCTTTGTTTTGCGGACCGGACGGGACTCGAACCCGCGACCTCCGCCGTGACAGGGCGGCATTCTAACCAACTGAACTACCGATCCGTTCCTCATCTGAGTCAGACTCAAATTTGGGATGGCAAAGATAGGGGATTTGCCTTCTTATGAGCAAAAGTTTTTCCGGATTTTTCCCCAATATTCCCTGTATTTACTCTTTGAAAGTCAGGTTGCTGCACTACTGCATTATCTTTGGACATTTAAATCAATACCGGATGCTTAAGATAGGCGTTTTTGGAGTGGGTCATCTTGGAAAATTTCACCTGAACAACTGGAAAGAAATACCGGATGTGGAAGTGATCGGTTTTTACGACCCCGGCGACGATACTGCAAAAGAAGTATCAGAGAAGTATCAATTGGCCCGTTTCCTGGATCCGGATGCTTTAATAGATGCCTCCGATGCAATAGATGTAGTAGCCCCGACCAACTACCATTTTGAGTGGTGTGAAAAAGCGATCAAAAAAGGCAAGCATGTTTTCGTGGAAAAACCGCTGGCCAATACAATGGAAGAAGCCCGGCAATTGGTCAAACTGGCTGAAGAATCCGGCATCAAATTCCAGGTAGGGCATGTAGAAAGATTCAACCCTGCCTTTTTAGCGGTAAAAGATGTTCAGCTAAACCCGATGTTCATTGAAGTGCATCGCCTGGCACAATTCAACCCGAGAGGAACAGAAGTGAGTGTTATTCTGGACCTGATGATACATGATATTGACATCATTTTAAGTATTGTCAAAAGCGATGTAAAGAGTATATCGGCCAGTGGCGTAGGTGTATTGACCGAAACACCCGACATAGCTAATGTCCGAATAGAATTTCATAATGGTTGTGTTGCCAATCTTACCTCCAGCCGCATCTCCATGAAAAAAATGCGGAAGATGCGTCTCTTCCAGAAGGACGCTTACATAGGCATTGATTTTCTCAACAAGAAAACAGAGATCATCAAACTGAAAGGACAGGCAGATTCCAATGTTTTTGCTTTTGATATCGAGACAGCATCAGGAAAAAAAACAATTGCAGTAGCGAATCCTGCCGTTCCTGAGGTCAATGCGATCAAAAAGGAACTGGAAGAATTCAAGTCCGCTATTCTTAATAATACCAAAACAATCGTTTCTGAAATTGATGGCCTGATGGCCATGGATGTGGCCCACCAGATACTGGAGAAGATCGGCAATAATGTTATATCCCGTTAATGAGCCTGGCAAAAAAAATACCTGTTGCATGGTATGTGGCCATGGATTACTTCATGGCAGCTGCAGCCTGGTTCTGTTTTTATCTTTTACGTAATAAGCTCACGAACGGTCCGGAGGCCTATCCTGCCAGTTATGAGTCATGGGCATACATCCTTCTGTTCGTCCCTGCAGGCTGGCTGATACTATATGCGCTGGCAGGCACCTATCATTCCCTGTATAAAAAATCAAGGCTCGCTGAATTCACGCTGACATTTGTATGTACTATCATAGGCGGTGTTCTTTTTTTTACCGTATTCGTGTGGAATGACCCTGTACCATTTGCTTCTTTCCGTTATGTCACTTTTGCTTCCCTTATTGGTATTCACTTTACCCTTACATTTTTCGGAAGGTGGCTGCTATTAAGAAAAGTAAAAAAACAATTACTTGCCGGTGAGATCATGTTCAATACACTGATGATCGGCAGCCAGGAAAATGCCATAGATATCTACAGAAAAACTGAAAGGAATCTTCACGACGGCGGTTACCACTATGTGGGCTTTGTAACGCCTGACAACAATGCTAAAAATGGTATCCAGAAACTGATACCTAAACTCGGCACAGTTGAACAATTAGAAAAGATCATTGATGAGAACAATATACACCAGGTGGTATTAGCTGTAGAAAAGTCGGAACAGGCACTATTGGAAAAGATCATTGACCGCCTGAGTGAAAAGGATGTTGAAGTGAAAATTCAACCGAGTACTCTCGATATTCTTTCCGGTTCTGTAAAGACCAGTAGTGTAATGGGTGCTCCGCTGATTGACCTGAAGACCGGGCTGATGCCCGACTGGCAGCAGAATGCAAAAAGATTGCTGGATGTAATGACGGCTTTGTTCGGTTTTATTTTCCTATCTCCGTTCATGCTATATGTTGCCATAAGGGTCAGGTTCTCTTCCCCCGGAAGTATATTATTCATACAGGAAAGAATAGGCTATAAAGGCAAACCTTTTAAGATGTATAAGTTCCGTTCAATGGTAAAAGATGCCGAATCCAACGGGCCGGCTTTATCATCAGACCA
>JAEUVK010000022.1 GCA_016787135.1 Chitinophagaceae bacterium
GGCTTCAGGTTCATATAATGTTTCAAAATCGCCGGGAATATCGAATGCCGGGAATGTCTTTGCAGTACTTGCGCTGTCCGAAACATCCAATGGTATATTGTACAATCCGGCAGATCGTTTTACTCCTTTTATCATTTCATGATCGGGGCGACCGGAATACAAAAGCCCTGTTTGATAATATATTTTTTCGCCGGTTTCTTTCTCTAGCTCATCCCAGTTCTCATACGCCTTTTGCAATAAGGGGACATAGTCCGGGTGTTCAAAATACGCTTTACGGATGATGCGGCTCTGGCCTGCATGTGAACCCAACTCATGGGTAATATCAAACTGTTCAATCCCGAGAACTTTATATCCTCTTTTAGCCAGGTAATAACAGGTAGCAGCACCCATGGAGCCGACACCGATTACAATGATATCAACAGAAATGGCATGCATATAGCTGTGAAGGAAGTCGGAAGTCTGAAAAAATTTCCTGGTTCTGAATGGGTCTTTTCAATTTAGTATACTGCTTCCGGCATCATACTTCTGACCTCTGATAGTCTTCTAGTTTTCCATTATCCGCAGCTTTGCATAATTCAGCATAATTTTCTTCTCCCCGTTCATTTCAAACTTTACAGTTGCAATAGGATTATGCGCCGCTCCCTCCATTTTTGTCACTTCCCCAAAACCGAATTTCTGGTGCTCCACTTTTTGGCCTACCTGCAGGTTAGATGTATCACTGGGCACAAAATCAGCAGAAGGTACATGTTCTTTGGTCTGCGGCCGGGCCACCGGGGTGATATACGAGGGTTTGCTGCTCTCTGTCTTAGGTTTTGCCCCCCATCCTGAACCTGATCCGCCATAGGAATCAAATCCCCTGTTCATCCGGTCAAATGCCGATGCACCAAAACTACTTTGGTTTTTGCTGCCCCCGCCGGCAAAACTCCTGTCTAAATATTTCTCCGGTAACTCATCCAGGAAGCGGCTCGGTTCATTCTGCACCAGCGAGCCAAACTTATACCGCGTATTGGCATAGCTGATCCAGAGCCGGCTCTTCGCTCTGGTGATCACCACATAAAACAATCGTCGTTCTTCTTCCAGCTCTTCTCTTGTATTTATGCTCATCGCATTGGGGAAAAGCATTTCTTCCAGCCCCGCAGCAAATACACAGCTGAACTCCAGCCCTTTTGCAGCATGGATCGTCATTAGTTTAACGGTGTCTGCATCGGGGTCTTTCTCATCTGCATCAGTAAGTAGTGTTATTTGCTGTAAGTAAGAGCCTAATCTCTTATCGCCTACTTCGCCTTCATCATTATCAGGGCTTTCGGTCCATTCCTTGATACTGTTCAGCAACTCCTGTATATTCTCGTAACGCTGCACGCCTTCTGTGCTTTTATCGTTAAAAAGTTCCTTAACGATATTGGTCTGCTTGCCAACATGGAAAGCTACTTCATACGCATTCTTTGCCTGCAGCATGCTGGCAAAACTCCTGATCATCAGTACAAATTCTTCTATCGCCTGTAAGGAGCCTGCTTTGAAGCCATATTTTGCTGCATTTTCCAATACTTCCCAGACAGAAATACTATTCTCATTAGCGGCGAGTATCGCCCTGTCCACCGACGTTTTACCGATGCCTCTTGCAGGGTAGTTAATGATACGCTTTAAGGCCTCTTCGTCCCTGTTGTTGACAAGTAGCCGCAGGTAGGCCACAAGGTCTTTTATTTCTTTACGCTGGTAAAAGCTGATGCCACCATAGATCGTATAGGCTATACCCATGCGGCGAAGGCTTTCTTCAAAAGCACGGCTTTGGGCATTGGTGCGGTAGAGAATAGCAAAATCTTTATTCTTATAATGATTGCGGAGCTTCTGTTCCTGTATGGTATCGGCAACGAATTTTCCTTCGTCATTATCCGTCATCGTCCGTACCAGTTTTATTTTTTCGCCTTCACCATTCTCCGTGAACAATACTTTTTCGATCTGCCCTTTATTATTACTGATCACTTCATTGGCTACATGCAGAATGCTTTTCGTGCTGCGGTAATTCTGCTCCAGCTTCACCACCTTTACATCGTCATAGTCTTTCTGGAACTGCAGGATATTCTGAATAGTAGCGCCGCGGAAACTGTAAATGCTTTGTGCATCATCGCCTACCACGCAGACATTCTCATGCATAGCGCCCAGCAGTTTAATGATCTCGTACTGGGCCGGGTTGGTATCCTGGTATTCGTCTATTAAAATGTATTTGAACTTATGCTGGTATTTGCTCAGGCTTTCAGGAAAGTTCTTCAGCAGTTCATAGAACTTCAGCAACAGGTCGTCAAAGTCCATGGCTCCGTTCTTAAAACAACGCTTTACATACGCTGCATATATCTGTGAAATAGCAGGGCGGTTGGCCCGCATATCCTCCTGCTGCAGATAATAATCGTTGGCATATTCTGCCGGCCCTACTAAAGCATTTTTAGCGGAAGATATCCTGTTATAAACCGTATTTGGTTTATAATGCTTATCATCAAGCTCCAGTTCATTGATCACCGTTTTCACCACACTCTTTGCATCATCTGTATCGTAAATGGTAAAATTGTTCGGGTAGCCGAGCCGTTGTGCTTCCGAGCGGAGTATCCTGGCAAATACACTGTGAAAAGTACCAATGTATAAATTACGGGCTTCATTGTTACCAAGTATTTTCTCTACCCTTTCTTTCATTTCCTTTGCCGCCTTATTGGTAAAGGTCAGCGCAAGTATATTGAATGCATCCACGCCATTCGCCATCAGGTGGGCAATACGGGTGGTCAGCACTTTCGTTTTACCGCTGCCGGCGCCGGCCACGATCATCAGCGGGCCGTTAATATGTAATACGGCTTCCTGCTGCCTTTCATTTAAACCTCTTAAATAATCGATCATATTCATTCATCACCCTGAGTTTAGTGAAGGGCAATCAAGCCTGCAAGTTACAGGATACCCGGGAGGGCAGGAGAGAGTTGAATAAAAAATAAAAGGAAAATTATCCCCCGTTAAGATCCGCGTTGAGAACCGCCTGTCAGTTTGGTATTCTTTGCTATCGCTTTTGTATTGGCCTTCCCTTTTGCAGAAGGAAAAGCCGGGTTGTTTTTCTGCTGCTGACCTTTTTTCTTGTCTTTCTTGTTGCTGTTGTTGAGAAGTGACATAGGACTCTATTTTTGTTTTCAGTGTTACAAATTTAATGATCCTGCCCCATTTCTGACCGGGCAGCATATTTTTCGTATAGCTGAATAGGGGTGAAATTAAAAAGGAGCGGTTTACTTCCCGCTCCTTAGAATAAAATACTATTTATTTCGGGTATTTCTCGACTTTATTGCTGACAGGCTTCACAGAACGCAAATAAGCATAGATAGCCTTCAGGTCATCATCATTCATTCCGGCATATTCAGATAAAGGCATAACCGTGTTTTGGGTGCCTGGATCCAGGTTGTAATTCTTTTCATCCCGGTACAGCGTGAATTTAGTAAGGAATCGCTCTTCTGTCCACGTTCCGAGACCTGTAGCAGAATCGGGAGTGATATTCGCTGACGCAACCTTAAAATTAGCTATCGTGAATATATTGCCGCCTCCATCAACACGACTAAAATCAGGCTGCCCTTTCACAAAAGGAGTATGGCAGGCTCCGCAATCAGCTATAGTAAAAATGTATTCACCGTATTTTACCTTGTCACTCTCCGCCGGACGTACATTACCATCAACAGATTTTTGTAATGCCGGACCAGGATACGCCATACTTATGGGTATCATTAGTTGTCTTTCCGGCACTTTATTTTTTATGGGTTTTAATGTTTTGATGTAGGCAACAATGCTAAGTAAATCCTCTTTTGCCATCCTGTTATAATTGGCATAGGGCATTATCGGAAACAGAGTATCGCCGTTTTTATTTATGCCCTGCGTGATAGCCCGTAAGATCTCATCATCTGTCCACGTGCCGATACCGGTTTCGGGATCAGGCGTGATATTCCTGGAGTAAATCGTTCCGGGGATAGCATCGAGAATTGTATGATCGAATTTACTTCCACCGCCTCCTTCCGTGCCCGGAACAACAGGACCTGAATATTTACTGAAGTCTCTCTGGCTGTGGCAGTGAATACAGGCCGCTACATGAACAGCCAGGTACTTACCTCTCGAAATTACCTTGTCCAGTGAATCGTTGTTTACAGTGGGACCGGATTCTTTGGTTTCGTTGTTGCAAGATGAAGAATAAATGGCAACAATGCAGGCGATCAGCACTCCTGCTGATACAAAGAGCTTTCTCATATAAAAGTTGATTGGTGATGAAAAAAGGTGACTGTTAAAGGTTACGAATTTTTTATGGAAAAACAATACCCTTTTTACCTGACCGCATCTTTACTTGACCGAATAGCCCAGGCTAAACGTCAGCGGTATTTTGACACCATCATTATGCGGAAAAATATTCCCATTAGAATAATGGACTATCCTGAACTCCGCATTCAACTGTCTTTCTCTGCCGGCGAATACCCCAATACCCATAATATCCTGGAAAGTGAATTTTTTTCCTGTATCATGCCCATCAATTAAAGTCCTTGATATGAAAGCCGGGCCTCCCAATGAGTAGTTGAAATAAAGGTCAGCTGTTTTTACTCTGATGATGGTAAACCTGAATACCGGAAATAAAGCAAACGTCACGAAATTTTCTTCCTGTATATCGCTTTTCCACCATCCGGCTGTTGCTCCCCAGTCCAGTGAAAAAACTCCCCTGCCATGAAATATGTTGTGTTGATATTGCAGTGAAATGCCGCTTTTTACTTGTGCATCACCACCCCAGAAAACGGGGATTTTTTGAGAGAATAAATTATTTACACCATATCCCGCAGCATTTGTTGTGTACCCCGCCTGTATTACTCTTTTTGAAAATTTATGCCTGCTTTGCGAATTTCTTTGAACCTTTTCACCAGGTAGTGGCCGCATGTTATAATGAAAGCCGGTTGAATAAAATATCGTAGCCGGCTGTTTTGCTTTTTCGTATGCCGGTGACCAGGTGACAGCAGTATTTAACTCCCAGTTTTTACTTAAGCGATACGACATGCCCGCTCCAACTAATAAGCTGGTAAACCCGGCGTCTTTCACTCCAGCAGCATTACCAATGATGAACCCGCTACGGGTGACGACCGCAACACCAGCCTCACTGATGAAGGTGATTTTTTTTGAAACAGGAAGACCGGACCGGAGAGTAAGTCCTGCAACATTCATTCCCACTTCATGGACCGATCGGCTTCCATTCACATTTTTATACTTTATCCATGCAGCCGGGCGCATGTAACTTACCTGTGCCGATAAATGATCATTGAACCGGTAACCAAATAAGATCACCCGCAAGGCAAAATGAGGAACAGAAACAGATTCAGCTGTGTACCCCTGCTCTAATTGTTTTGAAGAAAAACGATAGTTGATATATCCGGCGCTGACACCAAAATATGCTTTCTTCAAAACAGACGGATATTGCGCCCTGCTATCCTGGGATAAGACAAGCAGGTTATATGTGGTCAGAAAAGAAATGATCAGAATGATCTTAAGCAGTATCCCTATCATACCTGGTTTTATCCGGAATCTTATCGTAAAAATTATGAATTAAGCAGCTTTTGCACTTCCATATTATCATTCATTACTGACATGGCAGTTTTATATCCCTTGCCGATCTTCCCAAGTTCGTTATCTTTTCTGATAACCCTTGCCGGGTAAAGGCTGCACATACGTAAAGCCTCCTCCGGAGAAATCCCCGTATATCTGACAAGATTACGAACCGCTTTATCCATCTTCAATGCCGATCCGCTGAGAATACCGGAAGATTCATATTTGTCACCTGCCAGTTCATGACGATAATATCCCTTATCAGTTTCTGTCACCGCATCTGTGATCACAAAAAGCCTTTCCTTCATCACTTGCCTGGCGATCCGTATGGCAGCATGATCTACATGATAGCCATCAGGAATGATACTTGCCATCACTGATACATGATCCATTGCTGCTCCCACCAGCCCCGGCTGCCGGTGTTGCAATGGGCTCATCGCATTGTATAAATGTGTGACTGCCGTTATGCCATTTGAAAAACCGTTCATGGCTTCGTTATACGTTGCATTGCTGTGTCCGGCTGAAATAATGATATTATGAGAGAGAATAAGATCTGATACATCTTTGCTGCACACTTCGGGGGCAAGGGTTATTATTTTGATGACCCCTTTACCATAATTCAATAATTCTTCTGCCTGTTTAAGTGTTGGAGAATGTATCAACGACTCTATATGTGCGCCTCTTTTTGCAGGATTGATCCAGGGTCCTTCGATATGTAATCCCAATACCCCTTTGCCCCCTCTATCCCAGTAATCCCTTACAGCATCAATACACCTGTAAAACACATCATAGGTATTTGTAGCTACTGTTGGCATACAAAAAGCGGCGCCTCCGCTATTGCAGTATTCATTTAATTTATGTAAAGAATCTGCATCCGGGTAAACAGCCAGCAACTTACCATAAGCACCGTATATCTGCAGGTCTATAAATGCCGGTACGAGAAAACACCCGGGGAAATTCTCTACTGCTATGTCTTTGTTCAGAGATGCCAAAGAAACGATATCAATGATAATATCGCCATTTGTAATGACAGCCTGGTCGCTTAACCAGATATCACCGGTAAAGATCCGGTCTGCAGTATATGCTTTTATTTCAGGCAACAGGTATTTTCCTGTAAAAATAAGGGATGCAGATCATGCCACCACAAAGCGATAGCCGATGCCTTTAATAGTGATGATCTCCAATGAAGGATCTTCTTTTAAATAACTGCGGAGTTTGGTAATATATACGTCGAGGTTTCGGGAATTGAAAAAGGAATCATTACCCCACAAAAGGTTGAGAATATCTTTACGGTCAATGATCTTTTCACGGTTCTCATACAGTAATTTCAGTAATTCGCTTTCCCGGAACGAAAGCTTGCGGTCCTCTTTACCAGTACTGAGTACCTGCCGGTGTATCTGGAAATTATATCTCCCTATTGTTATATTATCTCCGCTGATCTTTTGCGGGCCTTCAGATCTATGGCGCAATAGATTTTGTATCCGGACAATCAATTCCTCCATGCTGAATGGCTTGCGGATATAATCATTGCCGCCAATAGTGAAACCTTTAACCACATCTTCTGTTTGATTTTTAGCCGTGAGAAAGATAATAGGAACTTCTTCATTCAGTTCCCGTATCTCATCGGCAATAGTAAAGCCGTCCTTGTTCGGGAGCATGATATCCAGCACGCAGATATCAGGATTGGTTTTTCTAAAAAGATCGGTCGCTTTACCGCCATCACCTTCCATGACCACTTCAAAGCCGCGGCTCTCAAGGCTTTCCTTGACTATTTTCCCAAGGAACAGTTCATCTTCGACATAAAAAACTTTAACAGCCATATTCGTTATACTGAAAAAGGTACTTTAGCTATAAAAGTACTGCCTTTGCCTAATTCGCTTTCCACCCGTAACTGACCGTGATGCCGCCTGATCACTTCTGCCACATAGCTTAACCCCAGCCCATATCCCTTTGTATTATGTTTATCTCCTGCCGGTACCCGGAAGAACTTATCAAATATCTTTTCCCGGTAAGCTGGCTCTATGCCAATACCATTATCACTAACACTGAACTCGATATATTCTGGACAAGAAGACAGTTTTACATCAATGACAGGGTCTCCCTTACTATACTTCAGCGCATTGTCCAGCAAATTATAAATAACACTGGTGATATGTAGCTTATCGGCATCAATGATAAAGTTATCTCCTTCTGTATGCAATTTCACTTTCGCATGATACTTGTCAAATTGCAGTTTCATGCTATTCATCACTTCTTCCACCAGGTGTTTACAATCGAACTGTTCTTTTTTCAGCTCGATCTCCTTTTTTTCGAACATGGAAAGTTTCAGTACTTTATCCACCAACAGGCTTAAACGCTGCAGTTCATTTTGTGAGATATCGAGGTATTCTTTTGTTCGCTGCGGGTCATGAATAGCATTAAAATTCTTCAATGCTTCTATGGCTACCCCTACTGTCGCTATCGGCGTTTTTAATTCATGGGTAATATTGCTGATGAACTGATTCTTTAATTCCGCAAGTTTTCTTTGTTTCAAAAGGCTGCGGTATAATAATACAAATGAAGCAATCGTGATTCCTACCAGGAAAAAAGAAAACAATATGGGAAGGGTCAGTTTTTTGACAATATAGCTCATCTTATTTTGTAATGACAAGCTATAAGTAATAGGATTCGCAAAACCGATGGTCACCTCATTCATTGCCAGTGAATCGGTGTGATCCCTGTCCAGCCTGCCCACGACAAAAGACAGGTCCATTTTATCGTCCTTCAGTTTTGCAGCATACGCGGTCGTGACCTCTTTTATCGTTACTGAATCTTTGACAGAAATAGAATCAACATTATACAAAAACCGGAATACGGCATCTTTACCCTGCATATGTATTTGCCCATCACGGTGAACAATATCTTCCGTCAGTATTTCCGGTATCTTTCTATCACCTGTCTTAGCAGATTTACGGATAATGACCGTGTCTTTAGCCAATGAATCATTCTTATTATTACTGTAGCCGATAGCAATAACCTTTTCACCAGGCTTTCCTTCTTTGTTCATGTTTTTCACGGCTATCTCCCGTATCATTTCCGGGTCGATCTTTATCAGGGAGTCGTGGGCGGTGGAAATAGTAATAGAACTTATTTTGCTGTTAAAATACCTCGCCCCTCCTGTCATCAATGAATCCGATGGAATACGTGCAGAAATGGTAAGTGAATTCTTAGTAGCCGAATCTCCTGAGTACTCTTTCATCTTTTCCTGCAGCAGGTTCATTATTGTAACCGGAGGCTCCTTATGCCTTGCCTTTTTCAGATCAACCAGGCTATCCATCTTTCCCTTTCCTTGCCTGATCATTACACGGGATGGCGACAGAGGTGCGGGCAGGCCATTACCTGACTCCAGTACTACTGTTTCCAGTTTCATCTTAGCAGCCTGCAACTTCAATATCGTTTGACGGAATAATGCATTGGTCTGCAGTTCGAGTGACTGTTTCTCCCTGCTATAGTTATTGTTTAGCCAATAGAGCTGGAAGCCCGTTATTCCCAGGATCGTGATCCCCATTAATATCGCCAGCCAGCGGAATTTTTGCATGTTTGTTGATTCCTGCACAAATGTAACCTGATATTTCCTGCCTTACTACGGGTTTTAACCTTTATTAACCTTAATGAAAGGTGGATTAACCCGCTTTCCCTTTCGGGGGTTTTAGTTTTGGTTTAAACTATAATTAATATGAAGAAAATATTGGTCGCCGGCTGTGCGTTGTTTGCCATGACAATAATCCAGGCGCAGCAAAAAGAAGGAACAGTGATCTATGAACGCACTACCCAGATACAGATACGGATCAATGACGGGCACGAAGGAATGGAGAATATGCTCCCTAAGCAGAGAAAAGATAATTTCGAACTGATCTTTGGCAATAACCAGTCCTTATGGAAACAGGCGGAAAAAGAACAAGAAGGTACCGAGGACTTTGGGGGTGGCGGTGTACAGATTCGCATGATAGGCGGCGGAACAGACGATGTGTTGTATAATAACCTTGAAACAAAGGTAAGAGTAGAGCAAAGGGATATGTTTGAGAAGAAGTTCATTATTGACGACAGTATCCGCCCGCTGAAATGGAAAATGACCGCCGAAACAAAGACCATTCTTGGGCATACGTGTATGAAAGCAACCGCTACTCAGACCTCCATCCGTACGCAAATGACCATGGACAATGGCAAAATGGAAAGAAAGCAGGTGGAAGATACCTCATTGATCGTTGCCTGGTTTGCCACCGATATACCGGTTTCCGCAGGTCCTGCAGAATACCAGGGACAACTACCCGGGCTGATATTGGAAATGGATGTAGCTAATGGCAGGCAGGTGTTTAAAGCCCTGGAGATATCTTCCAAAGCTGATATTGCTTCCATTAAAGCGCCAACTGGTAAAAAAAGATATACACGTGAAGAATACAGAAAAGAAGTTGACAAAATGATCGACGAAATGCAACGCAATAACAGCGGGCCGGGAAGAGTGATGCGGTTCAGTAACTAAAAGTATTTCTCATTTGCATAGAAAAGCCCTTTCAATTCTTTGAAAGGGCTTAATTATTCATTCATACATTTATCGCTGGGTGGGCATATAAGTGTCCAGGTATTTGGCGTACACCTTTTCCCAGTTATTGATGGCAGCCGTTCTTGCCTTATTCAGTTCATTGTTGGTTTTTTTGAAATCATTCATGGCGGTATTCAGCTCATTGACAGCTTTGTTATACTGATCAATATCCTCCTGTGTTCTTTTGGAAGAGGACTTTGCATCAAACTGTTTTTTCAGTTTATTGAAATTTTCTTCTTTTAAATAAAAATCAGACATAGCAGCACCTTTACCCGCCTCCATTTCAAAAAAATTCATCAGGTCGCGGCAGGCTACAATGAGCGAAGGGTCATTATTATAACCCTTCAGGTTCTTTAATTTCTCAAGGCCCTCTTCTGCAAACTTCTGCATAGCGTTGTTATTCTGTTCCATACCGGTAAGATTCTTACGGTTCATCGCATCGATCAAATATGCTTCCTGTTTATAGCATTTAAAGAAGATCAGGTACACTTCATCGGCATGTTTCATGACCGCATTAGCTGTCTTCATCTTTGCACTGACCTCATTTTCCCCCTCAATAAGGTTTATATTATTCTTTTTGGCAAATTGCTTTTGTGTTTCATATTGCCTGGCAGAAGCCTCTTCGAGTTTCTCCTGCGCCTTTTCCTGTGCCAGCAGGTAAGCTTCCATGGCATCATAACTCTGTTCCGCGATCTCTTCCATATTTACGATCTTGCCATATTGGTCGTTAAATACATAATTCAGCATCTTCAGATAGGCCACTGTTGTATCTTTTAAGGTACGGTCGCCTTTAAAAGGCGGCATTCCCATAATATTAAATCGTGTATCACTGATCGCATTCAGTACTTCCTGTCTTCTTTTTTCCACTTTACGTGCACTCTTGCCATGTGAAACTGCACTCAGGTATGTCAGGTACTTTTGTGTCAGTGCGTCATTTGCCTTAAAGATGTAATCCATGTAATCGCCGGCGTTATCATATGATTGAGCCTGCATGCGGAAAGAAAACATCAGAAAAAGTAGAGCAGTGGCAGCAAGTTTGAGCTTATATCCCATATGATCAGTTTTTGGATGAAGGTCTTTGTAAATTTATTAAATCACATACAATGAGGAAAGCCTCCTGTATATAGATATCCCGGGTTATATTTTCCAGCCATTCCAGGTTGATCTCTTTTTCGTATTCGTCTTTCTGTGTCCATAACAGGTCAAGCTGGTTATTCTTCACTTCAAACTTCTTATTCCCTTCCATCGTTCCTCCTTCCGTTATTTCTATATCAGTTACCTGCTGATTTGCCCATTTTTCAAAACTGTCCCATTTCAGCGGAATGATCATCATTGGTTCATTGCGGGTTCTTGATTGCACAGATATCAGCTTTTGAATATTGACAAAGTCTGCATTGCCGCTGATGCGTTCAGCACTTCTCCGGGCCAGCTCACCAACAGGTAATAGTGCCAATGGTTTGTAATAACCGTTTTTTGTGATTGAATCGGATGTCAATGCGTTGTCAGAAAATCTTTCACCAACTTCGGCTCCACCAAATACATCCGGAAGAACAATATCCGGCTGTACTCCTTTTAACTGGGAAGAGGAGCCGTCAAGGCGATAGAATTTTCCCATAGTTATTTTAACCATATCCTTTATATCGGCAGGCAATTCCCTGTCTGGTCCGAATGTGGAATCAAGAGGAAATAATTGCTGAACAGACGCTTTGCCATAGGTGGGGCTTCCAATAACAACAGCCCTGTGATAGTCCTGTAATGAAGCAGCGAGCATTTCAGAAGCAGAAGCGCTTTGCCCGTTCACCATCAGGGCCAGCGGCCCATCATATATTACACCCCGGTTAGGGTCTTTGTAGTACGTTACTTTTCCTTTTGCATTTTTTTGTCCTGCCAGTGGGCCTTCCTCTACAAATATCCCGGTCATTTCCAGTCCTTCATTCATAGAGCCTCCGCCGTTGTACCGGACATCAATGATCAGTCCCTCAATTTTTTCTCTTTTCAGTTTAATGATCTCTTTGGCCACATCATTAGCACAGCCTGATCCCTTTTCATTTTCCCATTCTGTATAGAAACCAGGTAACAGGATATAGCCGATCTTCTTGTCGCCCTGCAAGACAAAACTTCGTACAATGTTCTCTTCATTACTGACCTTTTCCTTTCGAAGTGTTACTATTTTTTGAACCCCTCCCGCCTTTCTAATTTTAAGTACCAGCTGCTCTTTTCCGGGTTGATCCAATATGTCATACACTTCTTCGAGTGATAAGCCGCTTACACTGACAGGTTCTTTATTTTCTGCATGTAACTGGAGCAATTCGTCTCCTTTGTGCAGCTCCCCGGTTTTCCATGCCGGACCTCCGGGCAGTAAATGGCTGATCACGATCCTCCCGTTATCTTCTTCATCAAATTCCAGACCATAAGAAAGTTCTTCTGTGCTTAATGCCGATTGAAATGCCTCCTTCCCTTCAGGTGAAAAATAATTGGTATGAGGGTCAAAGCTGGTAGCAATTTCATTAAGGTATAGTTCCAGTATTGTATTTTCAATACCTCCGTTTTGTTCCAATGCCCGTTGTATATTCTTTTTTTCAGATTCCTTTAGCTTAGCCCTAACCCCTGGTTCTGTTCTTGTCACTTTTTCTTTTGACAAACCATTACCGGTACTGTCTGCTGAGATGATATCGTACAACTGTTCCAGCGCCTCTAGTTTCAGGTATTTTATCCAGCGCATGATTAGCTCGTTGCTATTAGCAGCAAAATTGTATGTTCTTTCTTTTGAAACGGCCACACTCTCGTTAACGGTGAAATCAAATGGCTTTTGTAAAACAGTGAAAATGATAGAATCGGCCCTTGCCAGTGACCGTTTATATACCAAAGAAAAGGCGTTCAGAAATGCCCAGCCATTACCGTTTAGTTCGTCATCCAGTTTATAGGCAAATGCAGAAAGAGACTGATACTCCGGCGCCGTGAATAAAAGCCGTTTGGCATCTGTTGCATTGACCATTGAGCGAAAAAGATGTACAGAAAAACTATCATCAACAGCACGGGGAGAATAATGGTTCAGTTCGATCATTCTCTTTACAAGTATTGCCTTTTTATGGGCTTCTGCCAATTGTGCTGAAACGCCGGTACAGAAAATGATCGCCAAGGATAACGATATGACACAAACTCTTCTCATGATAAGGTCGTATTTACCAGATGCGGTTGTAACAGGTTTGCATAAAAAATGCCCCGGTTATGCCGGGGCAAAATACTGAAGTATTGCAAATAAACCGTTCTACCTCGTTATGATTCTCATCCCCCCGCTGCCGGCATTGTTCAGGCCCGTTTTGCTCAGGCTATACGTAAAGCTCAGCATAAAGAAGCGGCGCAATGTATTCACCCGACTATCCTCGATATAGTTCTGGCTGGTATTGCGGCTGATACCGGTATTCCTGTTGAGCAGGTCATAGGCGCTGAATTTCAATTCACCCCGGTTATAGCGGAGGAACTGGCGGCTGATACCCGCATTCCAGATAGGAATCCTGGCATTGAAACCGGCCGATCGCTGGCTATTGATCGTGTACGTGAAATCAGTTGACAGGAAGAACTGTTTGGGCAACTGCCAGTCGAATGAAGTGTTGTATTCCTGCAACAGGTATTTATTATTCATGGCCGATTGCAGAGAGTATTTTGTTTTGTTATGATCTAGGGCGGCGCCCAGGCCAATATTCACCTTGTCTGTTGCATTCATATCCAATCGCAGTTCAGGGCCAAATGTCAGTGTTTTGATATCATTGGCTAATGAGTTGATGAATTGTTTTGTCCTCCCGTACCTCGTTCTGGCGCTGACCTCCAGTGTTGCTTTCAGGAAACGTACCGGCATAGAATAACTAAGACTGCTGTTGATATTGTAAACACCATTTACATTGACAGGTTTTGTGTACCTGACACCAGTCTGAGCGATCACCGAGTCATAGTTCACTATCTTGTTTCGTGTTGCCACCAGTGTCATATACCCGAACAGGTTCTTATTCTTATACGGACTAATCAGGTTGAGGTTAGCCTGGAACAGGTGATTGTATTCCTGCTTCAGGTCTGCATTCCCCTCCCGGATATATAAGGGATTGGACAGGTCGGGCACCGGCTGCAGCTGCGACATATTCGGCTGGTTGGTATTGCCTGTATAACTAAGCGTGAAACTTTTGAAACGGGAAAAGCTATACTGGAACCTGGCGTTTGGTAGTAGATTGCGGAATGTTTTGCTGATCACAGAATCTTTATTACCACTGATGATCTTTCCTTTCAGTTCTGCCTGTTGCCAATTCAGGCCGATGGCATAATTGTATTTCTTTTTCTGTGTCCGCAACCTGACGCCGCCATTGATAAAACCATAAGTATTTTCAAAATCGTTGGTTTGAACATCGTTCAGCTCATCATATTTGCCCGACTGGTTGTTATAATCGTAAGTGATAAGCTCCGCCTTGTTGATACTGTTACTTTTTCCTGCGCTGAACTCCAGCAATGATCGTTTAAATATCGGTTCTGTATAAACAACCCTTGCATTATAACTGAAAAGACTGCCTGTACTATTGCTTTTCTGCCTGACCGTATCACGCCTGGAGATATTTCCTGAAGGCTGGTCATAAAAATCAGTAATCGAATTCAGTTTTCCGTTCCCATCACTTTCATTTATGCTGGTTTGCAGGGAGAGCGACAATGTTCTTCCTCGCCGGTTGAATTTCTTCCGGAATACAAGGTCGTTGCGGAAGTTAAATCCTTCTGTTTCTGAAAGATTGTCGCTGTTGCCTTCGTTGATCATAGCGCCGGAGGCGGACCGGGTTTGAAAATCAGACAATGACTGGTTCTTTGTCTTTTGATAACTGAGAGAAGGATTGATCCGCAGTGAATGCATGGAGTCCATCTGGTACAGCGTATTCAGATTAAACCGGTGAGAATTATTCAGGTTATCTGACCAGGAATTCTGGTTGTAATAGTTAGTAGTACCTGGTAAAAAATTCTGGCGATTAATATGTCTTTCAATGTCCGGGTTATAGCGGTTATAAAAATAATTACTCTGCATATCGAGCTTATTCCCGATGATGTTGTTGTAATTAATCCCACCGCCCCAGGCAGTATTGATACCCCCACTCCGTCCGCCAAGGCCCATTGCCGCCGCATCATCAGCAGAAACGTTGAGACTGATATTACCACCACCTGATCCTCTTTGCATTCGTGCCAGCTCGCCGGTGAAGTTTAAAATGTCCATGAATGAAAAACCTTCGGCATTGGTATTATTTCCCATACCGATAGCAGACACCTGCCTGGCGCCTTTGAATGAGTTGACATTAAAGCGGCCTTCATATCTCTTTTTATCACCACCCCCTGCTGATACTTTTCCAAATACACCTTTCTTTTTGTCTTTTTTAAGTTTCAGGTTAATGGTCTTTTCATAGTTGCCATCCTCAAAACCTGTAAGCTGCGCCTGGTCGCTTTGCTTATCATACACCTGCACTTTATCAACGGCATCTGCTGGTAGATTTTTGGTAGCGATCTTTGGGTCATTACCGAAAAACTCCTTACCGTCCACCAATACCCTGCTTACCTTTTCTCCTTGTGCTTTCACGGTACCGTCTTTTTCTACTTTTACTCCGGGTAACTTTTTTAAGAGCTGCTCAACGCTGGCGTTGGGCTGTACCTTAAATGATCCTGCATTGTATTGTATGGTATCGCCTACCATAGTGACAGGCGGCGCCTCATTGGTCACGATCACTTCCGATAACACTTGGTTCTTATCATTCATGATAATATTAGCGAGGTCATGTTTTTTGTTTTCGTCAGTAATGGTCACCGGCATATTGCTGTTATGGTAATTGACATGAGTAATCATAAGCCTGTATTCGCCATTGGGTATGCCGGTCAGTTCAAAACGACCTTCATTATCTGTCATGGTAAAAGATATTAATGAGGAGTCCTTCTTTTCCAGCAAGGTGATAGTGGCGGCGGCTACCGGCTGGCGGGCCATAGTGTCAAAAACAACACCTTTAACGCTTCCGTTCTTCTGAGCCAAGACAAGAATGCTGAGTAAGACAAAGCCAAAGGATAAGTATATTTTTCTCATAACCTTTTGTTTCGGCTACGAAAATATTCTTACTGCCCGGGATTAGCGGTTAATCAGGCTTGCTTTAATGTTAATCAATGTTAACGGGCTAAAATATGAAAGGGAAAATAACCTGTGGCATAATGGCAATGAATAAACCGGGAGGCTCATTTCAACACCTCATTTCTTCTTTCCCTCTCAGGTCATTCAATGATATCCCCTCTTTCATCATCATCCCTGTCGCGGTCATAGACTACCACTTTTACTTTCCAGTCCATCTGTTCGGCCTCAAGGATCAGCTCCACTTTCAATTTTTTGAGAGACTCATCGGTAGCATCAAAGGAAAAGATCACGCTGGTGAATTTCTTTTCTTCAACAGGAGATTCATATACCCCTTTCAGGTACATGGACCTTACAGAAAGGTTATTTATCTGGGCATATAAAGACTTGAATTTTTTCTTTGCTTCTTCAAAATCATCCGTCGTCAGCATGAGCGCCTGCCAGCTGCTTACCTGTCCTTTCTTTCCGCTGTAGCGGGTAATGCTGCACTCTTCGGCACCATTTACTTTAAAATTACATTGATAGTCGGTTGACTGGGGATTCTGAATGATCTGCTCCCCGGTTATATGACTGAAATGACTTGGATAATCATCGATCACTTTTTTGATATCTGCAGAAAAGTTATTGTTGCTTGTCAACCTGAGTTGCGCATCAGCCTGATTCAATGAGAAGAAAAAAATAGTAGAAAGTGTAAGTACTTTTACGAATGCTTTCATCAGTTTGGATTTAATCAGTTAGAAATCAGGCACAATATTATTAAATCTTACACTTATTACATACTTTACCTGTAATTATTCCGTTAACCACTTTATTAAACGATCCAGAATATGAAAAACAAGCATATCGTTCATGCGCATGAAGAAGCGAAGATCTATCACAATTACTACAAACCTTCCTTTAACATTATCCGTTTGCTGAAATCTGTTTTATGTGTCTTTATCTCCGGTTCTTCACCGGCGGCAGGTCATGTTATCAGAAGGAAATAACAGGTCTCTTTACTAACCCTTGATTATACTAAACGTTCCGCCTTATGCGGAACGTTTTATTTTAATTCACCCGTACATCCTGCATTCTTCGCTCCATCATCCTCGGCATTCCCGGCATCATAGGTTGCTGCTGGTTTCTTCCTCCCATCCTGTTAAGGTTATACAACAGGCTTACCATGAAGTAGCGGCGCAGCACCATACTTCTCGTATCCAGTATATAGTTATCCGAAACCGTACGGCTGATACTCTGGTTTTGGTTCAGGATATCATTCACTGAAAGACGTATCTCTCCATTCTTCTTTTTGAATACCTGCTTGCGCAGGCTGGCATTCCATAAAGGCACATTAAGATTATAGCCTTCTGCCCTGCCGGTATTGAAATAATAATCAAAATCAGACGAAAGAATAAAATTCTTTGGCAGGTTGTATGAAAAGTCTAACGAATAAGTATGGGTATAATAATCGTCGTTCAGGTTGGTGCTTTTGGATGAAGTGATTTTATTATAAGCAATGTTCGCCCTTACCCCTATATCAAATTTTTCTTTATTCAGGTTGACACCGGCACCCTGCGCTACTGCAAAAGTGTTGGTATTATTCTTTACCCGCTGCACCAGGCTCACATCTCTTGAATAGGAAAGGTTATTACTGAAGTTCACACTCGATCCCTTCAGCTTAGGATTTTTAAAAGGAATACCCAGTGTCAGAAAAGAAGATGCCCTGAAAGCTCCATTGATGTTGGCATATGTTGTCCGCTGCACCGGGCCCTGTGTAGTAATGTCACTGACGATCTTGTTACTGGTTGTACTGAAATTCAGGTTAGCAGCCATATACCGGTAAGTGAGGATATTGAATGTATTAAAATTCAGATTGGCATTATGCGTGAATTCCTGTTTCAGGTTTTGGTTGCCGATTCTGATATTGAATGTATCTGTAGCATCTGGCACATTCTGTAATTGCGAGATGGTCGGCTGGTTGGTTCTCCCGTTATAACTGAAACGGAGGTTCTTATTGCGGCTGGGTGTATAGTTGAAATTAGCAGTAGGGAAGTAATTGGTATAGGTCGCTTTTGTATTGACGATAGAATCGGCCCCTGCATTGGTCTTTCTTGTACTGGTATTATCTAAAGTGGAGCGTTGCATGGCCACACCCAGCTGATAATTGTATTTTTTATTCTGCACCCGGAAATTGGTTCCTAGCCTGTGTGCTTTGAAATCATTGACAAAGTCATTGGTCAGCAAATAATTCGGATCGTCATACTTAAAGGAAAGCGGGTCGTAGTTATAAGTGACCTTATCTGACGTATTATGATTCAGTGTATAGGCATAGTTGAACTCGACCAGTTTATTCAGCCCGATCGGTTCAGTATAAGAAGTACTGACCACATTATTATGCGTATGCGTGGTCTGGTTATTCTGCTGGTTCTGCCTGATCTCCCTTTTTAATGTGCCGGTTGTATCGTAGTAATTGCTATTGGTGATGTTAAGCCCGCTGCTTTCACTTTGCCCGTAGGTATTTGACCAGCCAAGTGTAAAGGTCCTTCCGGTCTTTTTGAATTTTTTACGGTACAACAGATTATTGTTCCAGTTGATGCCATCCCTTTCATTTGTATTCATTCTCCTGGCCACAAGTGCAGGATAATCATAGCCGGGTATTACTACATTGGTAAAAGAAGTATCATCCCTGTAACTCTCTGAGTGCTGCACCGTGATACTCGGTGTATATAGAATAGAGCTTAATGAATCCAGTTGCGCTTCCACTCTGAAATTGACGCGGTGGTTCTGGTTCTTGTTATTGGTAAAAGTATTCCTGTCTTCATAAGCCACAGAGTCCGTATAAGATGTCTGACGGAATGTGCTTTGCTGCTGATTATTGTCTGTATTGGAAAAGAAATAGCTTCCCGTTCCTTTTATCTTGCTGGTCCATTCATCGCTATAGTTAAGACCCGCAGAAAGCGATTTCAATATCCCTGTTGTCCCGCTACCACCGCCGCCTCCGAAACCGCCGCCGCGTCCACCACTCATTTGCATGCCACCGCCGCCACTACTAAAACCACTGAACCCACCCATCGAGCTAATGACATCAGAAAAAGAAAAACCCTGTTTATTGATGTTATTTGTATTAAATAAAAGCGATATACGCTGCGGGCCATTGAATTTATTTACACTGAGATTGCCTTCATATCTACCCTGGTCGCCATAACTTGCCATCGCCCTGCCGAAGTATCCTTTATTGCGATCCTTCTTCAGTTTGATGTTCATGGTTTTGGTGCGGCTGCCATCATCTACTTTGGTGAATTTGGCCTGGTCGCTCATGTCATCATACACCTGAATGCTCTCCACCATATCCGCTGTTAAGTTCTTCGTTGCAAGCTTGGGGTCGTTGCCAAAGAACTCTTTGCCATCTACGTATATCTTCTGCACCTGCTCACCCTGTGTCTTTACATTACCTTCTTTATCCACTTCCACACCGGGCAGTTTTTTCATCAGGTCTTCTACGGTGGCATTCGGCGCTGTCTTAAAACCGCTGGCATTGAATTGTGTGGTATCTCCCTTTACCACAATTGGTGCTTCATTGGTAACCGTTACACCGCCGAGAACTTTATAGTCTTTGGCGGGAGTAACATCACCCAAGTCAATAACTTTTTTATCAGCAATAAGCACAATACTTTTTCTGAATGTTTCATAAGCCTGGTGAGAGATCACTAATTGATAATTGCCGTTTTCAATTCCTTTTATTTCAAAGAACCCCTGTTTATTGCTGAGTGTAAAAGTGATGAGAGAAGAGTCTTTTGCGGTGAGAAGAGAAATTGTAGCGTCGGCTATTACCTGTTTGGAAGCGGTGTCCACTAATCTTCCTTTGATATTACCATCGGCCTTTTGCGCCATGACAGTACAGGACGCCACCAGAATAAAAGCCAACAACGCATAGAACTTTCTCATAAGCGGTGAAATGTGTACGAATTTAGACGTATTAAAGCGGAATAACCTGCTGTGCTGCGTTAAAATTGCCTGCAAAATGGATGAGCTGCAAAAAAGAATAGATGAGCGAGCAGGTTGTCGGTAAATACCCGGACAGAAATAATAGCTGTTCCTATTGTTTTACAAACCTTAGCTTCTCGTTGATCTCTCCGCCATTGATTGAAATGGTATAAATACCGGCCGTCAATATTTCTGTTTCAACCGGCACCTTATTGCTCCCTTCATTTATCACAATACTCCTTTGCTGAATTGTTCTACCGCCTTGGTCAATAATACTGCAGGTAAGATTCCCTTTTTTCCTTGCCGCTATCACCAGCATGGTATTTTCTGAAACAGGATTGGGGTATAACATTATAAGAGACTGTGCGTGGCCTATATAAATAGCAATGATCCTGGAGAAAGTGAATTTACCATCAAGATCCGTCATTTTAAGGCGGTAACGAACTGAAGGCGCCCCGGATAAAGTAACGCCGGCATCTGTATATTGATACTGTCTTGTGATAGTGGAGTTACCAGCGGCTGTTACACTCACCGCTTTCTCAAAATTGTTTCCGTTCAGGCTTCTCTCAATGTCAAAATGTGATGTATTATGCTCAGCCAGCGTTTTCCACTTCAGTACTACATCATGCCCTGTCAGCACTCCTTTAAAATCAACCATCGTAAGAGGAAGGCCGCCAACGGATGTATTGAGATTGGCCATCCACAGTTCACGTCCATGTGTGTTATCGGTCGCTACTATGAATACCTTTGAACTGGTCAATAAAATATCGGAAGGATTGCTGCCGCCTGTATTAGCAATACTTTGTACCATTACGGTACCTGCTGCAGTGCCGTCACTTTTCCAGAGTTCCCTGTCAGCGAACGGGCCTGTTCCCTTCCAGGCACTGAAATAAACCATCCCGTTAATGTTGGTCATATATTCCGGACTGATATCTTTTACCCTCCTTGTACCTGCTACAGTACCATCGCTTATCCAGAGCTTATAGCCGTTTCCTTCATCTGTTTTAAAAAAGAGTGTGTTTTGAATATTGATAAAACTGTTCGGGTTACCCGATGCAGTGCCCATCCTGGTATCTTTCAGCATGACAGTTCCTGCATTCGTTCCATCACTTTTCCAGAGTTCAGCGCCTTCCGTACTGTTCTTTCCCTGGAAATAAAGGGTATCATTAAGCACGCAGAGTTCTTTCGGATAGATCAGGTTTTTGACCTGCACGGTGCCGGCTTCTGTACCATCACTTTTCCAGAGTGCTGAAACCGGGTTGCCTGCCGCAAAAAAAAGAGTTCCGTTCGCAGGTACGAGGCTTTCAACGACAACATTATTCACAACAGGATATATGTCCTTCACCATTATTGTACCAGCTTCGGTACCGGTGCTTTTCCAGAGATCATACCCAGAATGAATTCCGTCAGTAGCACTGAAAAACAGCACGTCGTTCATGACGACCAGATTTTGCGGGTTACCGTTACCGCTACCCGGGTTAATGTCTTTTACCAATACAGTTCCCGCTTCTGTACCGTTCGTCTTCCATAATTCTTCACCGTGTATTCCGTCATGGGCTGTAAAATACAGGGTGCTGTTATTTGCTTTTAATTCTGATATCATGCCGTGTGCTGCACCGGGGTTAATGTCTTTTACCAATACAGTTCCTGCTTCCGTACCGTCAGTCTTCCATAATTCTTCACCATGTGTGCCGTCATTGGCCATAAAATAAACCGTCCCATTTACATACACCATACCTGCAGGGCTGCCTGAAACCGATCCGGGAAAAATATCTTTTATCATCACCGTGCCTGCTGCAGTTCCATCGCTTTTCCAAAGTTCGTCGCCATGTGCGCCATCATTTGCGCTGAAAATAACAGCTCCGTTAAAACCAACAAGGTTTCCTGAATTGGAGGAGCCTATTCCCGGCTTGATATCTTTTACGAAATAAAATGTTTGCGCAGTTGAAACAAAAGCAGTCAGAAATAGTGTAGGTATAATAATATAAAACTTTCTCATAAACAGAATTAGTGATACAGCTCAAGGAAAGTCTTATCAAGCGTATTGGAGTCCGGGAACGAGGAAATAATACAGGAAATGAATTTTGGCAGAATGTTGTTATAACAACACACAACTAATATAGGCAAAAAAGCCTGAACTACAAGGTTCAGGCTGATATATAATTCAAAGGTTAGTATTAGCTAAACAGGTACTCTACATCTTCCCGTGTCAGCGACTTTACAAAACCGGTATCATCCGATATAAGCTCCTTAGCCAGAATGCGTTTCTTCTCCTGTAGCTGTAATATCTTATCCTCAATGGTATCCTTACAGATCATCCGGTAGGCAAATATGTTCTTGGTTTGGCCGATACGGTGTGTACGGTCAATGGCCTGCTGTTCTACGGCTGGGTTCCACCAGGGGTCAACAATATAAACATAATCAGCAGCTGTCAGGTTCAGACCCACTCCCCCGGCTTTTAGTGAAATCAGGAATACCCTCACCTCATGATCATTCTGGAAACTCTGGATTGCCTTTTCACGGTCAGGAGCAGTTGTACTTCCATCAAAATATTCATATTTGATCCCCAGTTCATCCATTTTTGCCCTGATCAGTGCCAGCATACCAAGGAATTGGGAAAATACCAAAGCCTTATGATCGCCGATATTCTCTACAATTTCTCTTGCCAGTTCATCCAGCTTGATAGAATGGTTCCCGAACTTTTCTTCTTCATTGAGAATGGCGGGGGAATCACATATCTGCCGAAGTTTCATCAAGCCCTGCAAGATAGTAAGCTGTGATCGCTGAATACCCTGCTCCTGTATGGTACCGAGTATTTTATCCCGGTAATCATTCCTATAGGCATCATAGATCTTCCGTTGTTCATCCTCCATTTCACACCAGAGGATCATCTCCTGTTTTTCAGGAAGATCTTTCGCCACCTGTTCTTTTGTCCGGCGGAGAATGAACGGGTATAATATTTTTCGCAAATGGTCTTTCCGGTCTGCCTCACCAAACTTATCAATAGGTATGGCAAATTCCTGCCGGAAAAACTCCATTGTTCCGAGCATACCCGGGTTCAGAAAATTCATTTGAGCAAAAACATCAAATGTATTATTCTGCAGTGGCGTACCACTCATACACAAGCGATGTTTGGCATTCAGCAGGCAGGCGGCCTTTGTTACTTTGCTTGCCGGGTTCTTGATGGCCTGCGATTCATCCAGTATCACATAATCAAAATCCACGCTCATCAACAGTTTAATATCGCTGCGTAGCGTGCCATACGTAGTAATGGTCACGTCATGATCCACCAGCTCTTCTTTCACCCTTGTTCTTACTGGTCCGTGGTGTATCCTGTATGTAAGTTTAGGCGTGAACTTTTTTATCTCATTTTCCCAGTTATAGATAAGTGTGGTAGGGCAAACAACCAAAGCCTTTAATTTTCCATGCTCATTTCTATAATGATCAAGGAAAGATAATGCCTGCACCGTTTTACCCAAACCCATATCATCGGCCAGTATACCCCCCCATTTGATCTCCCGCAGATAATTCAGCCATTGATAGCCGGCAACCTGGTAAGGACGCAATATCATCTTCAGGTGATACGGCGGTTCGATCTCTTTTATCTGGTTAAAATTGCGAAGGTTCGCATATTTCTCTTCCAACTGAACAGAAAGCTCTTCTTCATCCCTGCTCTCATATAATTCATCCACCACGCTCAGGTGATAGCGGGAAAGTTTCAGATTATTACTATTCCCCTCGCCCACTCTAAATAATAGTGAATATTTTTTCAGCCACTCTTCCGGCAAAATGCCCAGTGTGCCGTCATTCAACTGAACAAACTGCTGCTTATTGGCCAATGCTCTTTTTACTTCGGCCACTGTTACTTTCTGATCGCCGAATACGATATCAATTTTCGCATCAAACCAATCGGTATTGCTGCTGATAAATATTTTTGTCTGCGGCTTTGCTGTATTGAACCGGAAATTTTTGAGTGCTTCAAAACCAAACACCGGTGTTTTCATCTCCTTCATCGCATCCACAAACAAAAAGAACCAGTTGTTCTTCAATACATCCGTTCCTTTGAGCGCCAGTGATCCTGTTTCTTCATTGATGATAAAATTGGAGTGAAGGTTATTCAGCTTATCAACAAATATTTTTTCTGATTCGCGGTCACGGTGAACGATCATCACTTTATCCCCCTGCGGTACGATAATTTCGTCACGATCTCTTGTTTTTGTCTCATAGCCTTTATACAAAAACGATGGCTGAAATACGAGGTAATCTCCTTTTTCAACAAGGAACAACTTCACTTCTGGTTCACCTGCTTTTACTTCATTGACCAACGCTTTGTCAAAATCAACTTTATGTTCTTTGGTCAGCGGAAGCACAAAATTATTCAACGTTTGGGTCCACTTGTCTTCCGGCACTGTCATTTTACCTGTCTCCAGAAATTTCTCTACCAGATGTATCACTTCATTATTCTTCCACAAATGCATCTGGTGATTGTATAAGAAGAACAAAGGGCCCGGGCTCTCATTATCTCCAAGGTCATATTCCATACTACCTGCCTGCACCCGGCAGGAAATGGTATAATGGGAATTCTTCTTAACTGTAAAATGCGGCTTTGCTTCTTCTGATGTTAATTGCAGGGGTTCAAGATTGCTTGTTTTGAACGCTTTTCCCTGCGGCAATAAAAACACCAGTTTATTAGTGGATGAATCTGCAAAGACCTTTTTAAGTTTCGGTAAAAGGTATTCTGCCATCAGCTCTTTTGTTTCTCCCGGCAGGTCATCTTCTTCCTGATGAATGATATTTTCCCAGATACCGGAGAAAGGGGAGTTGCGGCTGATATATTTGTTGATCTCTGATTCCTGCAATTTACGCAAAGCAGTTAGAAGATTCTTATCTTCCTCAGATAACCTGTCTGTTTCGACGTAACGGCTGATATCTATTTTTTCTGTTTTCCCAATAAAAGCATCACCGTCGTCGCTAACCTCTCCGAGAATTACATCAACAGTAAAATGAGGATAGCTTTTCTTATTGAAATTAAAAACAACTCCGAGTTTATGCGATGGCTTTGCTGTTTCCTCTTCTGCTACTTCTGGCTCTTCCTGTACTTTTTGCTGAGGTAGAAGAACAGGCCTTGGCGTATATGTATTGGCAACCGGCACTGCCACTCTTTTGATGCTGGCATCAAGGACTCGAAGAAAAGGCTTACCCTCTTTATATACAAACTCAAACTTCCCCTTTAGGTCGTCGCTTAAAGAGTAGCCGTATGCTTCCAGCAGCTTATTCTTTTCTTTGTCCCAGTTCCGGATGCTGTCAAAATAATTAGCTCCGTGTGTATGCAGTAATTGAAGAAATACGATCACTTTAGGCAAACACAACACATGATCGGCATCATCATAATCACAGCTGGTATCAAAATTCCTTTCCTCATTTTTGCGGATGATAACATTGTAGGTCTGGCCATGCAGGGTCACAGAAGCCTTTACCATTTCATTTTCCGCATATTCTATACCTGCCTTATGTGTCCTGAGATATGTTTCTGCATCCTGAAAAGTTTCCTGTGATGAAAGCAACCGCAGCGTTTTAAGATCTATTGTTTTCATCTTTGCTACCGTATGCCGCTGATCATATTTCACATCGTCCGACTGCAAATGACCACGGTCCAGCATTTCCTGCAACTGGAACAATGAAGCCGATTCGTGACGGCAGATATCGCCAAGATTATAGGGGCAGGTACAACGAAGCGAAAGTGATTTAGGGTCTTTGAACTTCTGGATATACACTTTGTAAAAAGTAGAATAGATGTCGTCCTTTACACGAAATACAGCAGAGCCAAAAAGATCATCATATTCTACCAGTTCCACAAAACCGATGGCATGTATCTTCTTTCCACGACGGATCACTTCATCAGTTCCATGGGTATAAACATACTTAATAAGGTGCGGTAACGCCATAATGCTACTTCAATGGACAATGGGCAATATGCAGCCGGCAAATTTCACATGCTCCCTATTGCCCATTGCTGATTGCATATTGCTTATTAGTAAAAAGGGCAATCGGCAAAACTAAAGGAATAAGAACCGGATTTCCAGCGAAAAGGAAAGAAATAAAAAATAATTTTTAATACTGATCAGTGAAAGAAAAATGAAGTATCTTGGAAGGTTTTTCTTTCTGAAAAGAGGATTCATTTTACCACCAGTTTTCCTTCTTTATAAAGAGGTAAAACATTCGCTCCATCTGATGCCAAACAATAGCGGATATCTTTTTCGAGGCCAAAACCCATCAGCCGGTGATAGTGGGAAGCATCGTGTTTTTTCAGGAAGTCAAACAGATCTTTCTTTCCCTTTTCATACATAGTTTCTGCAAGATGAGATGAATCACAGTTAATAGCAAAATGTTTTCTCACTTTGCTGATAACGGCGCCTGCGAATAAAGTATCCTCCATGTTCACCCTATCCTTCCAGGCTGCGCAACCGAGAATAACATTCTGCTTCATTTCGATCAGATGATCACACACGGCAGAAAGATTAGGGAACGAACCGGTGATGATCTCTTTGGCCCCTTTATCCAACGCCATATGCAGTAATCGTGTACCGTTGGTCGTAGTAAGAACCAATGTTCTTCCTTCAATGAATTCCCGGGGATATTCAAATGGTGAGTTACCATATTCAAGACCGTCAGCGATCTTGCCGTCTCTTTCTCCTGCCGTTACCCCTTCGATCTGCCTGCCAATCTCGATACAGCGTGCCACACTATCAACAGGAATGACAGATCTTGCCCCGTTATACAAGGCGGTTGTAATAGTTGAAGTAGCCCTTAATACATCAATGATCACAACAATGCTGTTGCTGACATCGTACAAATGCAAAAGGGTTGGGGAGAGGGACGTATGTAAAGTGGGCTTGTTTTCCATGCTGCTTCAGGCAGCAAAAATAATGGAACAAAATTTAATGGGTAAGCATAATGTACTGATCGGTCATTTCATCAGCAGCTTTTTCCATTTCTCGCTTTCCGCATACTCCTTGATAATCTTATTCCGCTGTTCGATCAGGCCACGCATATACCGGGTAAAGTAAAGAACGTTGAACCATTTGCCTACGGCGCCATAAGGGGTCTCAAAATAAATAAGATCTATCATGATAGTGCCGTTATCACAAGGCTTGAAGTGATGCTCATGTTTCAGCATTTTAAAATCTCCCTGCGCCTGCTCATCAATGAACAATTTCGGTTTTATCATTTCCGTGATTTTTGAACGGAGCAGCCTTGTTTTAAAGAGATGTTTGGCTTTCCAGGTCACCGATTCATTTTTTTCAATCAGGCCAAAACGAATCCCGGCTACAGCCTCTTCCTTGTGTTTGGTCATAGATAGTTTATGCAGATCTATGTTCCTGCTCAGGTCAAATACCCTTTCAACAGGCGCTTCAATAAATGTTGTGAGATGAATAGTGGGCATGACAGTAAATGATCGCAGTTTCATGGTGGCGGATTTGCCGCTCTTTACAGCAAAAATTTTACCATAGTATGATTTATCAGCTAAAAGGTATCTTGGCCACCTTTGCCTGTAGTAGTTTATCACGCACCTTGATGTAAATATCCGTCCCGATGCCGGTAAAGGCTGTCCGTACATATCCCATTCCGATCGCTTTACCAAGACTTGGCGACTGCGTACCCGAAGTAACCACTCCAATGGCAGCACCTGACTGATCCTTTATCTCATAGCCATGACGGGGTATCCCTTTTTCGATCATCTCAAAACCCACCAGTTTTCTTTCAACCCCTTCTTTTTTTTGCGCTTCAAATATTTCCTTTGAGGTAAAGTCTTTGGTGAACTTAGTGATCCATCCCAATCCAGCTTCCAAAGGTGAAGTAGTGTCATCAATATCGTTCCCGTATAAACAAAAGCCCATCTCTAAACGTAATGTATCCCTGGCGCCAAGACCTATCGGCTTTAATCCCAGGGTAGCGCCTTTTTCGAAGATAGCGTTCCATATTTTATCGGCATTATCCTCTTTGTCTTCAAAATAGATCTCCACACCTCCTGCTCCGGTATAACCGGTTGCACTGACCAATACGTTCTCCACCCCGGCGAATTTTCCTTTTACAAACGTGTAGTACTTCAGGTTCAGCAGGTCCATTTCAGTCAGAGGCTGTAATATCTTCGTTGCATTCGGGCCTTGTATAGCCAGCAGGCATGTCTTATCTGAAATATTATGCATTTCTGTATTCTTAGTATTGTGTTTGCTGATCCAGTGCCAGTCTTTTTCAATGTTGGAAGCATTCACTACCAGCATATATACCTTATTCTCCTCAATGCAGTAAACCAACAGGTCATCCACAATACCGCCATTCCCGTTAGGCAGGCAACTGTATTGCGCCTGTCCTGCTTTTAGCTTAGCAGCATCATTACTGGTCACTCGTTGTATAAGGTCGAGCGCCTGTTCCCCTTTCAAAATGAACTCTCCCATATGACTGACATCAAATACTCCTGCATTTTTTCTTACAGCCGCATGCTCATCATTTATCCCACTGTAACTGATCGGCATATTATAGCCCGCAAACTCAGCCATTTTCGCCCCGAGGGCAATGTGTTTTTGTGTAAAAGGTGTATTCTTCATGTAAATTCTGTTAGTCCGCAAATGTAGGATGAAGCAGGTAATTATTTTCCGATAATACCGATCCTTACGGAAGAGGATAAGACGATTTTTATTTTTCCATTTCCTGAAAACAGGTTCAAAATAACCGGCATTGCATGTAGCACAGGTACAGAAATCCGAAAGCTCCGTTCCCGGAGCTTTCTTCTTCCCGGTAATTCTGGCAAATTACCGGATTCCAACTTCAACCGATTTAGAAAAAAGATTTAGCAAGTGAGAAGCCCGGAGTAAGTATGCCGGCGGTCGCTTCATTTTCTTCTTCCATACTTTCCAACTGCCTGCCTGATTGCCTTTTATTCTGCTTTTCTTCGAGTTCTTTCAACTCTTGTCTTTTTCGTTCAATTTCCTGTTGAATCCTGATACTGTCGTTTTCTTCATTAACTCCTCCGTCATACCGGTAATTAGTACCATTGCCTTTTAATTTATTTCCCGATGGGTCTTTCAACTCGCCATCTACTCCCATCACATAGTCGACGCCCGTACGAAAATGGAAGGAATAGTCTTCGTCAATATCAATATTCACAATCCTGTTTTTACGATACCGTTTTCTTATTTTAAAATTGACCATATTGAGCTTATCTGTGACTGATTCGTCAAAGCGGATCTTTTTATTCACCGGCACCTGTATCTCTATTTCTACATGCTGCCCTCGGTATTTACTGGTTTTATCTATCGCATACCCGCTGGCCAGGTCAAGTATGCTGTCGCGGGAGTAAACAGTATATTGTATTTTTTCCGCTCTTTCTTTTGCTTCAGATAAAGTGCTGCCAAAACCCTGCTTGCGTACTATCACATGATAAGCAGAGTCCATGCTTGCCCGCACATCAAATTTTACCATAGACATCTTAAGCGTATCCTCAGACAGATCCCATCCTTCACCATCATCATTCATCCAGCCAAACCTGCCCGTATATTCCAATTCCCGTTGTGATACGGCAACAATCATTTTTTCGCTCAATGGTTTGCTAAGGTTAACTACTTCATTTGTAGAGTTCTCCTCACGGAAATCTCTTGTAATACTCGCTGCCAGCAATATAGCAGCTACCCATCCAAGTGTCCAGAGAAAACCAAATGTCCATCCAAGATAACTATGACGGGAGCGGACCCGCATGATACGACGTATCACCCATGTAATGAAACCTATCAGTGGGACTCCTAAGAAAAATATCAGGGTTCCCCATGCATAGATCTGCTGCCACTTGCTTGTCCATAAGAAATTATTAATAGGCCACCAGGCTACACCGCCAAATATCAATGCTATCAATGCCACAAACAAAGCGAATGCGATTGTACCAGCAATGAACAGAAAGAATACCTTGAATAAAACGCCTATAACATGACCAATTCCTCTGCCACCGTTACGGGCTGTTTCTTTTACTTCTGATGCAAATGCCCGGCCCCTGGTATTGGAGAATTCTCTTGCTTTACTGCCAAAGTTCTGCGCTGATTCTTTGACTTCTTCACTCCATCCTTTTACCCTGTCTTTTACGTTATCCATTCCTTCTTTTACATTCTGGCGTATAGAATTCACGTCCACTTTCTCACCACGCATTTCCATTTTTTCATACGGGCTTCTGGCTTCCGGTAATACAATCCACAATACTATGTATGCAAGGATGAATGTACCACTAAGAGAGCCAAAAACTATATTAGGGAAGAGATCAAACCCGCCTCTCCAGCTCAATCCATCGAGGAAACTAATCAGAAGACTTAATAATATCGGGGCTGCAAAAATGAGACGGATGGTTGATGCTCTTGAATTGAAATACGCAGCCAGGCCGCCCGCCACACCACCGATCACCCTGTCATCGGGATTGCGGAAAAGTCTTTTTCCTGAATAGCCATCGAGGTCTTTATCAGGCAATATCATCCACAATAGAATATAGATGAGGAAACCTAAACCAAAACCACCAAAAGTGATGATTGCAAAAAGAATACGCACGATTGCCGGGTCAGTATTCAGGTAGTTGGCGATACCGCTACACACACCGCCAATGAATTTATCACTGCTGTCGCGGTACAATCTTCCCCTGCTTTTTCTTTCAGAGTAAGAATACTCCTGTTTTGCATTTTGCTTTGTTGTGTTTGTGTCGGCGGTTGCTTCTGCTGTTTCTGCATCAAAATCTTCAGGCCTTCCCATAGAAACAATGATCTCTTCTACGTCAGTTTCTGTTACACAACTTGCCCCTTTACGAACTTTTTCATTCATTAGCTCGGCGATCCGGCTTTCAATATCATTGATGATTTCATCACGGCCATCCTCGTGAGCAAAATAGCGGCGCAAACTTTCTATATAAGCCTGCAACTTTTCATATGCCGAATCTTCGATCGGTATCACCCGGCCGCTGAGGTTTATGTTGATGATCTTTTTCATTTTATATTTTTTTTGGTTGAAGCCTGCCTGTTGGCAGACAGGTATTAGTTGGTTGTGTCCGGTTTTTTGTTCGCCAGGGCATTCACGCCATTTGACAGCTCGTTCCAGGTCTGCTCCAGTTCTTTATAGAAAGCTTCGCCCTTTTCTGTCAGCGAAAAATATTTTCTCGGCGGACCCGAATTGCTTTCGACCCAGCGATAGGTGAGCATATCCGCATTCTTTAGTCTTGTAAGGAGTGGATATAATGTGCCTTCGAGTATCTGCAAATTGGCCGCTTTCATTTCTTCCACGATATCACTAGGGTAAGCTTCACCACGACGGATAACAGAGAGTATGCAAAACTCCAATATCCCCTTTCTCATCTGGCTCTGTGTATTTTCAATATTCATAACTCAGTTTTTGTGAAAATGGCCGGATAATATCTCTTTTGTTTGCCTTTGCTAACCTGCCATTTTCTGTTTGACAAGTCAAAGATAGGGTGATATTTGGTACTTTGCAACACATAGTACCAAATATTTTCAGGTAATGGCTATTAAATAGGAGCAACATTCCTTATTTCTTATTGATTTACAATACCATGTATACATTAAAAAAAATCTAACCTGCCAATTTCATCTTTTACCAATGGTTTATTTCAATGACAAACGAGTCACAGTACACCTATTTCCCTTATTTTGTCTCATGAGCCGCCTTATCATTTTTATTTTTGCTATCTCATTATTCCTTTCTTGTTCTGATAAATACAAAGCCTTCAAAAGCAATTATTCCTTTATAAGCAAGGAGGGAAAACCTGACTATGGCGATCTCAATTATTGGGCGGCACATCCCTCGAAGTGGGACCCCTCAGACAGTATTCCAAAACCATTACATAATGAATCACGAGATTCTTTAGTGGATATATTCTTTCTTCACCCTACTACTTATACCAGACGGATAAAAGCAACTAACGCTGCTATTGATGACAAATATTTAAATGCCAAAACAGATTACTCCACTATTTTATACCAAGCGAGTGTATTCAATCAGCAATCCCGGGTGTTTTCTCCACGATACAGGCAGGCGTCCATCAAAGTCTTTTTTTCAAAAGATGAAGAGCAGAATGAACAAGCATTTACAGTTGCCTATGCAGATATAAAGATTGCCTTTGAATACTACCTGCAGCACTGGAATAAAGGCAGACCCATTATTATAGCTGGCCATAGCCAGGGAAGTAAGTTTGCCGAACGTTTATTAAAAGACTATTTTGAAGACAAGCCGTTACATAATAAACTCGTTGTAGCCTATATTACCGGATGGTCCGTACCTAAGGAGTTATTTACCACTTTGAAAATGTGTGCAGATTCTCTGCAGACAGGCTGTATCTGTAGCTGGCGGACGCTTCGTAATGGCTATGTGCCCTCCTATTTGAAGTTTGAAAGAGGAAATTCTTTTGTGACCAATCCTCTTACATGGACCATAAATGATCAATATGCATCAAGAAGTTTGAACAAGGGAAGTATACTGGCTAAATTCAACAAATTATATAAACATACAACCGACGCAAAGATTGGCAACGGTTTTCTATATGTGAAAAGACCAAGGTTTCCCTGGAGCTTCTTATACCTGACAAAAAATTATCATATCGGCGATATCAATCTGTTCTATATGAATATAAGGGAGAATATTCGACAGCGGATCATATCATTCAACAAAAGGTGAACTACCTGGTTTTATTCATCCATTCCATTTCTTCTTTATCTGTAGACAATACCGCATACTTTTTTATACCATTTATGGTTGCCTCATCCAAGGCGTCTATCACACTCCTGTAAGATGCGCCATGGCCCGGTTTTATCAGTAACATCAACCCTTTTCTACCTTCCTTACGATCATGACCATCCAACCATTGCTGTTTTTCACGAACTATTTGTCCCAAGCCGTTTTTTACAGAAAAATTTGTAGTATAAATCTCTTTTTTCAGCAATGCCGCTGACCATTTTCCATTATAATAATACACATGGTCATTGTCCTTCAGTAAAACAGTTAATGCACCTGATTCTCCTAAAGGTGTAGGATCTCCACCTTCCTTTGGCATGATCAGGTTTAAAGCAACAGGTTTGCTGAGTTGTACTGTTATGACAAAGAAGGTAATAAGGATAAAACCAAGGTCAACCATGGGTGTCATATCTATCCGAAGGCAACTTTTCCTTTGATGACCGAAGCCGGGTTTTAAGCGGCCGTTTGCCTCTGTAGTTATTTCTGTCATAAGCGTTTTTGCTAATAAAGACACCCGGGCACAACATTTCCATAACGATGTCATAAAGGAAAGTGACGGTTGTCATGTTTACCCGGGCATTGTTCTTGTTACCTTTATTTTATAAAAACCAAGGGTATGAAAACAATCATCATTCCAACGGATTTTTCCCCGGTTGCCACTAATGCGGTGAACTACGGGGTTGATATGGCGCTTGCGATTAACGCTAGCGTACTGTTGTTGCATGTTTATAATATTCCTGTCGCATATGGAGACGTTCCTGTTGCGTTGCTTTCTGTAGATGAAATGAAGAAGTCGGCAGAAGAGAACATTGCGAGATTAAAAAAGGATCTGGAACATCTGACATCGGGAAAGCTTAAAATATATGCAGAGACCCGTATGGGGAACGTAATTGATGAACTGGAAGATCTCTGTAAAAAAGTACAGCCTTTTGCCGTAGTAATGGGCAGTATCGGTCACTCGGCCGTTGAAAGAACATTGTTCGGCAGCAATACATTAACAGCCATCAAACACCTGACATTCCCCGTTATTTGTGTGCCCACGGGAAAGGAGTATGGAAAAGGAATTCAAAAGATCGGGCTGGCTTGCGATTTCAGAGAAGTAGCAGAAACAACACCGGTCACAGAAATAAAAGAGATTGTGAAAGAGTTTCATGCCCAGTTATTTGTGATGAATGTAGATTATGAAAACAGACATTTCAGGCCAGACACTCCGGAACAATCTGCTTTGCTTCACACGGTGCTTGAAGAAGTAAAGCCAGAATATCACTTCATTACCCATAAGGATATTGAGGATGGCATTAACGAGTTCGCAGAAAAAAACAATCTTGACCTTGTAATTGCCATACCCAAGAAACATAAGCTGCTCCAGGGTTTGTTCAAGAAAAGTTCAACCAGACAGCTGGTATTTGAATCCCATGTACCCGTAATGTGTGTACATGAATAGCTTTTATTCGATCACTACAAATGCGGCCCAGTAATATGGGCTGTATTTTTTTCTCATTTCCCTTTGTGCAAGGATCAGCGCTTGCCTTGCCGTTTTGTCCTGCAGATAATACTTATAAAAGGAGGTCATCAGTTCTGCCGTTTCAGCATCAGGTACTTTCCACAAACTCAGCAGCATACTTTTTACTCCTGCCAGTTTGAAAGCCCGTTGTAATCCAAACACACCTTCAGTTCCCTGGATATCTCCCAGTGCTGTCTCGCAGGCGCTTAATACTACCAGGTCTGTATTTCCCAGATCCATTTGTGAAATTTCATATGCTGTTACTATGCCGTCTTCTCTGCCCTCTACAGGAGGCCGGCCGCTCCACACCCTGTTGGCTCCCGCCAGTACCACACCGCTTCGTAGCATAGGATCATCTGACATGGCAAAAGCATTTCTTGCCTCCGTCGAAAAACCTTCTTTTTTCTTTTGCAATTGATCAGGCAGAAAAAAACCATGAGTAGCAAGATGAAGTATGGTGGGAGAATGTCCGCTCAAAGACTTTAACTTCTCTTCTGTAGCATTTATCTGTGTATATACCAATGTATCGACCTGGTTTCTTTCAAACAAGGATTTGATGTCGTTTACTTCTTTAGCTGTACCATTCAGATTTTTCCAGACCTTCTTGTCCCCGTTCCTTGCAAATTCCGCTGAATAAATAGTAGAAGCATCAACGCTCTCGTTTGGGTTCCTGGTCATAGCAAGACTGTCCATCGTAAATGCCGGGTCCCCGAATAGGGCAATAGAATTTTTTGATACCTCTTTTGTTTTACCAGGTATTGTCAACTGACGGGTGCTGATATAGCTATTTAAGGCATATTTATCAATGAGCAGTTGGCCATTCCCGGCCGGCAAAGCATGAAAAGCGATCCGGTTCAATAATCCTGCCGGTGAATAACTGATCTTTTTTATTCCTTTAAGGTAGGGCTCCAGTGGTTTCCAGGCTAATGCAAATAGGCTGTCCCCGGGTAGTGCCATAAAATTATCTTCATCAAGTATCTCACTCCTGTAAACAGATTTTATACCTGCAGCTGACGTGCTTGTATTTTTGAAAAAGTCCCTTATTTGTTTTTCTGTACAAAGAGGAATAAAAGCGGGAGACGGATCATTTGCTTTCAACAGGTAAGCAGCATAAATAACACTATCTGTCAAATCCTTATCATATAGATTAAAAAAAGTGAACTCTATAGCCGCTTCATCAGGCTGTAATTTTTTTTGAATATCCCGGAAAGATATTGCCAGAGAATTTTGCTGATCACGAAATGCCGTTGATCTGACACTAAGTTGCTTTTCCAATTCTTCCGTTTCAGATTCAAGATAATGCCTGGCTGTTACCTGGCCAGTATCAGGTTTTGAATACAAACCAGCCAATGCTTTCTTTTTCTTTTGCCATTCCCCTAAAAGTGACTTGGTGATGCTGTCTGTACTATTATAAATTGATTCAAAAACAGTCCTTGTTTCGTAAAGGCTCAGTGATTTAAAGAACAATTGCTGATCATAACTACTTTTTACCAGTTCGGGGTTCTTCTGAGACCTGAACAAGATCAGGCTGGATGGTTTTGAAGCACTGTTTTCATAACCCCACTTTAAAAAATTGTTCTTTTCTTTTTCCGATAGAGTGCCCAGCGTTTTACGAACACCTTGAATCATACTTTGACCGCTTTCAATAAGCAAGGGTTCTGATTTTTCGTATTCTTTCTTTTTAAGATATAGTCCAGCCAGGTTATCCAGTCCCTCGGCATATTCCGGGTGGTCAGCGCCGAGTATACTTCTCCTGATATTATTTGCCCTTATATACAAACTCTCTGCCTTTTGATATTGATCCATCTGGCTGTACAGAAAAGCCAGGTTATTGAGTGTCCGGGCATACCCGGGATGGTTCTCTCCAATTGTTTCCCGGTCTATTTCCTCAGCTCGTATCAGAGCTAATTCCGCGTCCCGCAGCCTTCCTGTTTCCCTGTATAATTCGCCAAGGTTATTTAGTTTGGTTGCATAAGACGCATCGTTCTCGCTGGTGGTCTTTTCCGATATCTTAATCGCAGTAAGCAATAAATTTTCAGCCACGATAAACTGACCCATCCTACTGTACAGGGACGACATATTATTGATACAGGTAGAATAGTCGGGGTGAAAAATTCCTACAGAATTTCTCATAATGCTTTCTGCCTTAGTATAGAGCTCTTCGGATTTAGTGTATTGTCCGATGGCTAAATAGAGGCCTGCCAGGTTTGTCAGGCTAATGGCGTAAGGCTGACTGGAGTCTCCCAGCAGTTCTTTCCTGATATCTTTTACCCGGATATATAGTTTTTCCGCTTCACCATACCTGCCTTTTTCTGTATAGAGGTTTGCCAGTAAGTTTAAAAACACAGCATAATTTGTTGTGTTTTCAGCGTTGAGTTCTTGCAGAGTATTTTTAGCGTCTAATATGATCTGCTCTGCTTTTATATAATCGCCGGTGCCAATATAAAGCTCTGCCAGGCCCTCTGTCGTTGCCGCATAGTCAAAGCTTTTTTCTCCCAGATAAATTCTGACCTTTACTCTTACCTCTTTAAAGAAAGGCTCCGCTTCTTCATACCTGCCAACTTTTGTATACAGTACGGCGAGATTATACAAGCTCATTACGTAATTAGGATGGTCCTTTCCTACCGGGTTATTCAACGATTCTTTTAGTAGTTTTTCTGCAACTACTATAGCTTTTTTAAACTCTCCCTGTTGATTTAATACAAAAAGCTCTTTATTCATCTCTTCCCATGACTGGGCAATAGCTGGTATAAAAAGAAATGTCAGTATGAAAGCTGCCGCTATTTTTTTCATTGCTGAGAATAATGACACTGACCAAGTTACTGTATTTAATACGTCACGATGTACCATACAATGGGTATATTAAAAGAAAAAAGGCACAACGAATGTGCCTCATGCAATAATGATTTCAATTTAAGTTATTCTGGACCTGTCAGAATTCAGCACTTTTAGGTGTTCTGGGAAAGGCTATCACATCCCGGATATTCGTCATGCCGGTCACGAATTGCACCATTCTTTCAAAACCTAATCCAAACCCTGCATGGGGCACGGTTCCGAATCTTCTCGTGTCTAAATACCACCATAATTCTTCGGCCGGAATATGCATTTCTCTCATCCGGGCCTCTAGTTTATCCAGCCTTTCTTCCCTTTGTGAACCGCCAACTATTTCACCGATCCCCGGAGCCAGTATGTCCATGGCGGCAACAGTTTTGCCATCTTCATTCTGCCGCATATAGAATGCCTTTATTTCTTTCGGGTAATTATTCAGTATGACCGGCTTTTTGAAGTGTTTTTCCACCAGGTAGCGCTCATGTTCGCTTTGCAGGTCCATTCCCCACCCGGTGATGGGATACTGAAATTTCTTTTTCTTATTATGATTGCTTTCTTTCAGTATTTCGATGGCTTCTGTATAAGTCAGCCTTTCAAAACTGTTATTTAAGACAAACTCCAGTTTTTCGATCAACCCCATTTCGCTTCGTTTATCCTGGGACAATTGCTTTTCTTCGTCGGCTAAACGCTGGGCCAGGAATTCCAGATCTTCCTTATTATTGTCTATTGCATATTTAATAATGTATTTAATGAACTCTTCCGCAAGGTTCATATTGTCTTCCAGGTCATAGAAAGCCATCTCCGGTTCTATCATCCAGAATTCTGCAAGATGCCGGGCAGTGTTTGAGTTTTCCGCTCTGAACGTAGGCCCAAACGTATAGATCTCCCCAAAAGCCGTAGCCCCTAATTCTCCTTCCAACTGACCGCTCACTGTAAGATTGGTACTACGCCCAAAAAAATCTTCTTTGAAATTCACATTGCCATCTTCGTTCCTCGGTGTTCTATCAAATGGAAGTGTTGTAACCCTGAACATCTCGCCGGCACCTTCTGCATCGCTGGCCGTGATAATAGGAGTATGCATATACACAAACCCCTTATCATTAAAAAATTTATGTATAGCAAACGCTAATGAATGGCGAATACGAAACACGGCTCCGAAAGTATTGGTACGAAACCTAAGATGTGCAATTTCTCTTAAGAACTCAAGGCTGTGCTTCTTGGGTTGTAATGGGTATTTTTCCGCATCACTATCACCGAGTATTTCAATACTTTCAGCATTCAGATCCATTTTTTGCCCCTTTCCTAAAGAAGGAACAACAGTACCTGTGATTCTTAATGAAGCCGACGTAGTGATACGTTTGAGTAATTCTTCATCAAACTTCCCCAGACCGGCAACCACCTGCAGGTTATTATTGGTTGAACCATCGTTCAGCGCAATGAACTGGTTATTGCGAAAGGTTCTTACCCATCCCATTACCGTCGCTTCTTGTCCCCTCGGCTCCTGTGCCAGCAGATCTTTGATCTTTATTCTTTTATTAAACATCCTGCAGATTTTAAGGAGGGCAAAGATAACGCAGGAAATCTTGATTTAACGGTATATGTAAGCAATCAGAAACTTGAAATATCCCTGAAATAGCGATTATCTGAAATAAATAAAATGGTCATTTTAACTTCCTGGTTGTATAAGAAGTATAATCAGGCAGAAGAACCCCATATTTATCATGCATCAGTGGTGATGTAAGCAGGAAGTCTGCTGTGGCCCGGTTACAAGCTACAGGAATATTCCACGTAGCGGCCACTCTCAACAAAGCTTTTACATCCGGATCATGGGGTTGTGACTCCATCGGGTCCCAGAAGAAAATAAGTACATCCAGTTTGCCTTCAGCTATTTTGGCGCCGATCTGCTGATCACCCCCCAATGGGCCGCTCAGAAACTTTGTTATTGGCTGATCAAGCGCTTCCTCCAGCATGCCTCCCGTAGTGCCTGTTGCGTAAAGCTTGTGTTTGGCTAGCGTTGTTTTGTTATAAAAGGCCCATTCTATCAATTCCTTTTTTTTGTTATCATGTGCCACCAAAGCGATATTTTTCCGGTTGCTGAGTATTCTGGTCGCCATACAAAATGAATTACACAATAAATGTCTTACCTATAGGTAAGACATTTATTGTGTAAAAGTAGAACTTTAGTATGGTTATTACAAAACAGCGTTCACGCTGATCTTGGGTTCTTTTGCCACTTTCCCTGCATCAATAGGAGTACCTGTGATACCAAAGTCAGACAGGTTAATAGAAAAATCTGCTGAAGCTACTATAGAAGTTCCTTTTACAACGATAGTAGCAGGAGTGGTAATTTTCTGTTCAACTCCTTTCACAATTAATGTGCCTTCCGTATTTACTTTATAGACACCTTCTTTAGTAAAATTTACCTTGGTCAGGTCAGTAATAGTTCCTTTATAAGCAAAAGAAGGAAATTTATCAGAATTCATCCAGTTACTCCCGTTGAAATGATCCTGGATCATCGGGTTTGTAAAGGCAAAGTTCTTTACGGCCGCCTCGAAAGCAATAGTGCCTGTTTCCGTATTAAGAGCTGCAATTACAGTTTTGTTCTCGGCCTTAGGCAATTCATCAATTTTAGTACTGGCATCAAACTTTACGATAGCAGAAGTAGTAGTTTTTTTCTGGGCAAACACAACACCAGTGAATCCAACAAAGGATAAGAAAAGAATTGTTTTTTTCATCTTTTAAATTTTGGTTTGGTAATATTTAATTTATTTGTTTAAAGTTGATCGTTGAAAAGTGATAGAATAAACATCAAGTATTTCACTATGCATATAATCACTGTAAGCGGCTTTTATCGAAACGCTATCTCCCGCCTTTAAAGTCCTAGCTTCTGCGACATGTTGTGATTGAAAAGCGAAAATGATATAGTCACCGCTGGCTGAATCGGTAAATTTTATATTTAGGGTGGTATCAGCAGGTTCCACCGCAGAAACCCTCCCGTTCACTGCAATGATCTTTCCGCCATACTTTTTACTGGCTGCCTTTTCATCCTGCTTGAATTCCTTTAAAAAATCAAAAGCGTTTACAGTATATGCCGCTTTTCTATCTTTTGTGTCTGAAAAGGTATCTGTTGCTACAATCCAATAGATTATGGCAAATACTACTGCCAATACCAATACGCTTATCAGCATTCCCTTCCGCCAGGGGTTTCTTTTTTTGACTTGTTCTGACATGTGTGGTTTGTCTAACAAACTTTCTATAAATAGGTTCTAAGCCGTCACAAATATACAATGTTTAAACATTGAAAATATACTTTCTCTTGTTAAATAAAGGTTACACATAAAAAACCGTCCCGCCTGAAGCGGGACGGTAAACTTATTAACCCATTGTTTTACAAATACTCAGAATCGCTTACGCCGCCTGCATTTCCTTTACTTTTTCCCTGATCTTCGTCTCAATTTCTTTGGCCAACTCAGGGTTGTCCAGTAATAATTGCTTCACTGCATCCCGACCCTGGCCCAGTTTATCGCTATTATAACTGAACCAGCTTCCGCTCTTTTGCACAATACCTAATTCAACCCCCATGTCAATGATCTCGCCAGTCTTTGAAATCCCCTCTCCGAATATGATATCAAACTCAGCCGCTCTGAACGGAGGCGCTACTTTATTTTTGACGACTTTTACTTTCACCCGGTTGCCTATTGCTTCATCACCATCTTTGATCTGCGTACTGCGGCGGATATCAAGGCGGACCGAAGCATAAAACTTTAAAGCGTTACCCCCTGTTGTCGTTTCAGGGTTCCCAAACATTACCCCTATCTTTTCCCTTAGCTGGTTAATAAATATGCAGATCGTATTGGTCTTGGAAATAGTGGCTGTCAGTTTACGCAACGCCTGGCTCATTAGCCTTGCCTGGAGACCCATTTTGCTGTCTCCCATCTCTCCCTCCAATTCACCCTTAGGAACCAATGCAGCCACAGAATCGATCACTACCACATCCAAAGCGCCGGAAAGGATCAGGCGGTCGGCAATTTCCAGCGCCTGCTCTCCATAATCAGGCTGAGATATCAAAAGATTATCAACATCTACGCCCAGCTTCTGGGCATAGGAGCTATCAAAAGCATGTTCTGCGTCAATAATAGCACACATACCCCCCTTCTTCTGCGCTTCAGCAATCACATGAGTTGCCAATGTCGTTTTACCGGAAGATTCGGGGCCATATATTTCAACCACCCTCCCCCTCGGCAAGCCGCCAATGCCTAAAGCTACATCAAGCCCGATAGAGCCGGTAGAAACAACATCCTGTGTCGCTTCTCCCTTTTCATTCATCATCATTACACTGCCTTTTCCAAAATCCTTTTCGATCTTGTCCATTGTTAGCTTTAATGCTTTAAGCTTTTCGCTATTGTTATTATTTGACATATCGGTAGTTTTTTCAGTTTTTGCCATTTTCAAAATTAGGATTTACATATTGCCGCCCGAATAAATTTATTAACCCAGCAAAACTAAACGATTTAGCAATATGCTGCTAATATTCTTTGGAATATTTTTTTGAAAAAAGTAAAACCCTGAAGGATTAGCCGAACCAGGCAGCGATTATTAACGACAGGAATCCCGCAAAAAGGCCGGCATACACTTCTTTTTGATTGTGGTTTGAAGTTATAAACCTGGCAGTACAAACAAGACCAGCGATCAGGAAGGCAAGTGAAACAAATAACCCCAAACTTACAGGCTGTATAAGCCCCAGCATGATAATAAAAGACAGCAATACGCCCATTGCAATGGCATGCATGCTGATCTTCATGTAAATATTTGCCATCAGACCGGCAACCGACGCAAGGAAAATTGCCAGAGAAAGAATCACTACCTCTTTTGGATAATCAGGCAGGTTTTTCCAGACATGCCAGAGCCAGAAGTACCAGATGCCACAGGCTATATAAGGAATGATCCTGTCTTTTTGTGTTTTAAGAAATATGGAATCAATAAAATTCAACGCCTTTAACAGCAATACAGTGATCAGCGGAAATAAACCGTACATGCCAGCTGCCTGTAATAAAACCAGTGTTTTTCTCCATGATGAAAACCCGGCAAAAACAGCCGGATGAACATAAAGCAGGAATAATACGATATAAAGCGGAACAAAAATTGGATGAAAAACATAGGAAATGACCTTTGCAGCCAGCCGGATGGTCAGACCTTGTGAAAGATCGTTTTCGTTTAGTTCCTTTAACTGGTTAGCACTATCAATAACAAGCCTTGAACTCATTTTCGCTTTAACTTTTCTGCAAAGTAAAGGATTATAAAAAAGTAAACTGATTTAGTATATTTAACGCCTGACCATGAAAAGTTTGCCATATATAACAGGTATTAAAAAAACCAAAAAGAGTTCTTCTGTCTGGAAAACTGCTTATAAAACCATTTTACTCCTTTCCTTGCTTGTCATTGGGCAGGCCGGGATTACGCAGTCGAAGTACATTAAGAAGTTTCAACCGCTGGCTGATTCACTTTCGGCTGTTTACGGCGTACCCGCTTCGGTCATACTGGGGGTGGCTATAATGGAATCGGGTTCAGGCACCAGTCGTAATTGCAAACTGCTGAACAATCATTTTGGCATAGTAGGAAAAAACAACCTGCTCAAAACAAAAGGCATAAAATCCCGTTACAAGCAATACCCGGATGCATTGGCTTCCTATGTTGATTTTTGTAAGCTAATGACGAAGAAAAAATTCTATAAAAGACTAAAGGATAATATGGATCATCGCTTATGGGCTGATGCCATAAGCAAAGCCGGTTATTCTGAAATACCCGACATATGGAAACAACGATTACTGTCCATCATTAAGAAAAATAAACTGGCCTCTTTGCAATAGATATATGAACAGTAACCGCCGGGTCCTTGCTTTTGTTTTAAGCAGCACTGCTGTTTTATTGCTTACTTCCTTCCTGATAGAAATATTACATTTCAGAAAAAGCACTTCTTTAAATAATATTAACCTGATAGCAGACATTCTGAAGAAAGATTCTGCAACAATTAGCGGAGATACTTCAGGGGTCAATTCTCCGGGAATAGAAATAACCAAAAAAAAACACGAGGATTTTTCACTATATAGGCGGGCCCACGTTATCACCAACTTCAGCACAGATACAACAAATCCCTCTCTTGCCAGGTTTCTGCAAAAACTGCATGAGCTTAAGTCAGGTAAAAAAATAAAAGTCCGTATTGCCTATTTTGGTGACAGCATGATCGAAGGCGATCTGCTGACACAAACCTTACGCAAATTGTTACAGCAGATCTTTGGCGGAAGCGGCGTTGGTTTTGTACCGATCACCTCACAGGTCTCTCAATTCCGTCAAACGGTAACAGATAATTATTCTGACGGATGGGAAGACGTGAATTTCAAATCAGGAAGCAGTAAGCAATTATTTTTCTCCGGCCACCTTTTCCGGACAAACGGAGCGTCAGTGCGAATGACGGACCAGACAGTAACAGATACTACAGCTAATATTGAAAAAAGTATCCTTTGCGGTTATGGCCCGAAGCAGGTAAGTATTACGGTAAACGACATTCCTTTTACATTAAAACCAGATAAAGCTTTTAACCGGATAACATTAAAAAACGACCGGAATAAAGGGATAAAAGTAACTGTCGCTAACAACCAATTACCCGTATATGGCATTTCATTTGAAACGGCTTCGGGCATAATAGTAGACAATTTTTCTTTCCGCGGTATTACCGGTATCGAATGGGGAAGCATTGATTCTTCCTTTTTAGAATCTATTGAAGAAAATAACCCGTATGACCTGATCGTGTTCCAGTATGGTGTGAACCTCTTATTTCGCCCCAACGATAAAAATTTCAGCTGGTATGCTAGAAGTATGCTGCCTGTCATAAAAAAATTCAGGAATTGTTTTCAGGAAACAGACTTTATAGTCGTCAGTACCGCCGACAGGGCTTTCCGGTACGGCACCCAATACAAATCTGCTATTGGCATTGATTCGCTGATAAAGGTGCAGGCAGCGTTGGCATTTGAAACAAATAGTTGTTTTTATAACCAGTTTGAAACAATGGGGGGCACCAACTCTATCGTTGACTGGGCCAACCGCAAACCTTCGCTGGCCAACAAAGATTATGTACACCCGAACCACAAAGGTGCTGAAATATTGGCCACTTATTTCTTTGAAGCCATTATAAAAGATTATCAAAAATATGTTCAGTCACTAAAGTAACCCCGGACCAGATGCCATCATTTGATATATATGCCTTTTTGAAACAGTTCCTGTATGATCCGGAAAACCCGTTGCTGTTCAACAATGGTTTCTTCGTTTTTTTCTTTGCTGTATTTATCGGATTATATTATCATTTCAGGAACAGTTACAAAACAAGGAGCTATATCTTTTGCTTCTTTTCCTTATATTTCTTTTACAAGGCTAGTAATGAATTTGTGCTCCTGGTCGCATTATCTGCCATTGTTGATTATTACCTCTCCAATACTATCTATAAAACACAGGACAAGACAACCAAAAAGGGGCTTCTTATTCTAAGCATTATTTACAATCTCGGGCTTCTGGTATATTTTAAATACACCAATTTTTTTATCGCCACCGCCAATGATGCATTTGATGCCGGTTTTAATCCGCTGAACGTTATCCTACCGGTTGGCATATCATTTTATACTTTTGAAAACATCAGCTATACTGTTGACGTTTATCGGGGTCATTTTGTCCCGGTAAAGAAATTCACGGATTATCTTTTGTTCCTTTCCTTCTTTCCCAAACTGGTAATGGGGCCAATAGTAAGAGCCCATGATTTCATACCGCAAATCAGCCAGCCATATAAGATCACGGAAACGGATTTTGCCAAAGGTTTTTACCTGATCGTATCAGGATTGTTTAAAAAGCTCATTATTTCCGATTACCTGACGCTGAATTTTGTCAATTATATCTTCGATGACCCCTCCCGTTATACAGGACTTGAAAATCTTTTTGCTATATATGGATACGCCATCGTGATCTACTGCGACTTCAGCGGCTATAGTGATGTAGCCATTGGCATCGCCCGCTGGTTAGGCTTTCATATTCCCACTAACTTTTTATCTCCTTATCAAAGCAGTAATATCACTGATTTCTGGCGTCGCTGGCATATCTCTCTTTCTTCCTGGCTGAAGGATTACCTATACATACCATTAGGCGGGAACAGGAAAGCCACTATCGGCACCTATTTCTTTACCGCCCTGATATTTGCCTCATCCCTATTGGTCACCACACATGCTCTTAACTTATCTGTAATAACGGGATTACTGATCAGTTTTTCAATTTTATTACTATTCATTTTACCGTCTGTAATCCAGAGAAATCTGAGCGGCGTTTCTACGAATCTCAACTTAATGACCACTATGTTCCTTGGTGGCTTCTGGCATGGCGCCAGCTGGAATTTTATTGTCTGGGGCGGATTACACGGTATCGCACTGGCCGTTCATAAAATATGGATGCTCATCACCGGTAAAGCATTCAAAGGTTTAAATAACCGCCGCTGGTATAAGGCCATAATGATCATTATCACCTTTCATTTTGTTTGCTATTGCTGGATATTCTTCAAAGCAGCAGATTTTACCGTGGCCAGTAGTATGATACACCAGATCACCCACGACTTCAGCTTCTCGGTCTGGGACGCCTTTTATAACAATTATAAGCCCGTACTTTGGATGATGTTGCTCGCAGCTTTGCTTCATGCCATTCCTGATAATTATGCCGACAGGGTCATCGAACGGTTTCCTAAAATACCGATGGTGGCCTATCTGGCTATTTATTTTGCCTTCGTATTGCTGTATGGCGCTTTTAAATCAGCAGAGCCGGTAATGCCAATCTATTTACAGTTTTAGGATAAGAGAAAAAGGGGTAAGATGAAATATCTCTGAGTAATTAATGAGTTACATTTGCGGGAGACAAAAATCTTTCTATGCAACTCACTGCAAAACTGATACAGCTTCTTCCCTTGCAAACAGGAACGGGAAAAAACGGACAGTGGAAAAAACAAGATATCATTGTAGAAACTGACGGCCAGTATCCAAAAAAGGTTTGTATTTCAATCTGGGGCGATAAGATCAACGAAAGTGTACTGAAAGTAGGCAGTTCTCTGAAAATAGATTTTGATGTGGAAAGCCGAGAATATAATGGCCGCTGGTACACCGATGTCAAAGCGTGGAAGGTCGAATCAGCCGGTAATGCTGCTTCTGCCGAAGCGAATACCACTAAAGAAGATGATTTTCACAATACTTCTTTTACCAGCAGCGACGATGATCTGCCTTTCTAACCTTAGTAATTACTGATAAAGCTATTATATCCCTTTGCCAATGCACTGAACAAAAGCCCCCCCTGGATCCGGTAACCCTCGGCGGTAAAATGTATTCTGTCCTTGTTCATCAACCCTCTTCCTGACCAGCTATAAGCAGAGCCGTGACCATTAGTAACGCGGTAGAGATCCCACAGAGGAATATTGTTTTCATCCGCATAATTGACAAGCGTGGTATTGATCTGTCGCAACACTGTGTTCAATTTTCTCCGCTTGTATGAATCTGCGGCCGTTGTTATCAATACCGAAGCCCCGGGTGATGCTATTTTCAACTTTTGAATAAATAAAGAAACTTCTTTTCGGAATGACCCCTCATTGAATGAAGTCCCCTGTGCCTCATTAGTTCCCAGTGAAATAATGAACAGGTCCGCATTCAGTGCGGTCAGTTGTTTCCAGAACAGATCCGCTTTATTATAATGATCATACCGGGCGCCATTGACACCGATCGTATGATATAAAATACCGGAATTGGAATTTTCCAGCAAGACCCCGTAGAATTCTTTGGTGTTGCCGGAAGGAAGAGAAACAAGTGAAAAACTACTGGCAGCACTATCCAGAAGAACTTCATTGTACAGCAAACGGCTTGAATCCTTCTTTATAACAAAAGGAACAGCAATATTCTCAGTTTGCAACAGCCATAAATTAGCCTGACTGCTATCGAAAAAAAACCGTAGCCGGTTAAATGACTGAATACCTGAACCATCAGGTTGTAATGAAAAACTGACCGAAGCTCCGTCTGTATCTGTCTTTATTCCATAACCCGAAATCCCATAAGCAACAGGGATCTCCGGGTGCGCTACCCGGTTGAACGTCCATTTTGTATTCGAAGAACTACTGATATCCTGCGGTGCATTGGATTGTGCCAGCTGATAGGGAAATACCAAACCCCGGCCCGCATTGCCAAAGTATTGCTGCAAATCATTTCTTACCACACCGGAAAGATAATCAGCCTGGATATGCGAGTCGCCGATATGTACAACAGATACGACACCCTGACCCGTTGCTTTTAGTTTATATAATTTATAAAAGAAAGAATCAAGACCAGCGGTGTTCTGAATACGATTGAAGACAGGATGAACGAATGAGTACGTTTTGGCAAAACTGTTTTCTGTAAGGGGTATGGACTGTGCTGATAAATTATTAGGGAAAAAAAGAGAAATACAGGTGGTATAGAAAAAAAATCTGATCATCAGAACTTTTAAACAAATTATCAGTGAAAGGCCTTTCTTCTTATTACTCCTGGCCTATAATTCTTTTCTCAGCCTTGCAACCGGGATGTTCAATTGCTCCCTGTATTTGGCGACTGTGCGGCGGGCAATATTATATCCCTTTTCCTGCAGCAGCTCTGTTAATCTCTCGTCACTCAGAGGTCGTTTCTTGCTTTCTCCTTCTATCAGGTCGCTAAGTATCTTTTTTACTTCTCTTGTTGAAACCTCTTCGCCACTTTCCGTACTTAGTGACTCGCTGAAGAAGAACTTCAAGCGGTAAGTGCCAAATTCTGTTTGAACAAATTTACTATTCGCCACACGGCTGACGGTTGAAATATCAAGCCCGGTCTTTTCCGCTATATCTTTCAGGATCATCGGTCTCAGGGTTGTCTCATCACCTGTCATAAAGAATTCTTGCTGGTGCTCCATGATGGCTTCCATGGTACTTAACAAAGTGTGTTGTCTTTGTTTAATAGCATCAATGAACCACTTGGCCGCATCGATCTTTTGTTTGATGAAAAGTACTGCCTCCTTTTGCCGTTTATCTTTTTTAGCTCCCCGGTCATACTCTTTCATCATATCCCGGTAGCCTTCGCTGATACGCAACTCAGGGGCATTGCGGGAATTCAATGTTAATTCCAGTTTGCCATTATTGTTCATGATGAAAAAATCGGGCACCACGTAACTTTCAGCCTTGTTCACACCCCCAACATTTCCGCCGGGTTTAGGGTTGAGCCGTATTATGTGCTGCATTACTTCCTTGAGCTGGTCTTCGTCAATGCCCAGCCCCCGCTGTATCTTTTCATAATGCTTTTTGGTGAACTCATCAAAATATTTCCGGATCGCCTGTATAGCTATTTCCACATTCTTCCCTTCATTCTTCTGTCGCTGTAACTGGAGCAATAAACATTCCTGCAGGTCTCTGGCTGCGACCCCCGGTGGATCGAAATGTTGTATCTGCTGGATGATCGCCTCTACTTCATCTTCGGTAGCCATAATGTTCTGGCGAAAGGCAAGATCGTCAACTATTGCAGAAGTTTCCCGGCGCAGGTATCCATCCTCATCTATACTTCCCACGATCTGTTCGGCGATCTTTCTTTGCTTGTCATCTAATTTCAGAAGACCTAACTGATCTAGCAGTGTCTGATAAAAACTTGTCTCTGTTTTAAAAGGTAATTGCTTTTTATCGTCGTCTTCAGGATAATTATCATCCCTTAATTTATAATCAGCCACATCATCATCTCCCTCACTTACATATTCGCTGACATCAACATCCTGGTAATCGTCTTCGCTACCATCCTTTTCTTCGTATTCTGACTCAGCGGTTTCACTGAATTCATCCTTCATATCATCCAGCCCGTCCTCATGTTTTTCCTCATCCAACTCCAGTGCAGGGTTTTCTTCCAACTCCTCCTTGATACGTTCTTCCAGGTTTGCCGTAGGTACCTGCAATAGCTTCATCAGCTGTATCTGCTGGGGCGACAGTTTTTGAAGTAACTTCTGCTGTAGTGATTGGCTAAGGGCCATAATCCGATTAAAATGGTGCTTAAAGGCAGGATATTTTTCAAAAACCCGGCCATTCATCAAAAATCAGGCCGTAAATTTACAAACTAAAGCAATTCGAATGGCGCAACGGGTTTTTGGATTTGTTGTTGTGTTTATTATGGTTTTAGGAGGGAAAATTTTTTCACAGGAAGCACGGGGTGAAAAACCAGGTTCTTTCTCTCTGACCGACTATTCATTTGCAGGTACGATTCATTACAGGACTTGTTTCAAAAGGATCGGATTAAACACCCATTTAAAGTCGGCTATTTGTTATGATTCACTAAACGGGCGAACAACTTTTACACTTGCGAAGCCTTTCCCTGCTAGTTTTTATATTCAAAACCTTGGTTTCTTTTGTAAACAGGAATTGAATATCGAAAAGGTCACATCAGTTCCTTTCCGTTTTCGGATCGGCTCGTTAGATTATGTCGATTATCTCGAACAAAAGCCCAATACAAAAAGATTACAATAGTTTTTCTGATCAGCGATCACCATTCTGCGGCAACCATTCCATAGGAGGTATGGCAGCAGGCGTTTTATAATAGTTATTCTGCAGGCTGTCGTTCCATCCATTGGGGTTTTTATCAAAAGAACGGCTGCTGAAATAGATACTGCCCTGCACATTGGGGTATTTTCTAAGCAGTCTTATTTGTTCAGGCAGTTCTTTAGGATTTTTCCAGGCCCAGCTATTTCTTTCCGCAGTCCGGTAAATACCGTGGCCTATATAAATATGTTTGCCATAGCTATGCCTGCTCCACCAGTCCAGCATTTTTTCATAGGCGATCTTGTCGTGCCCTATTTCTAAGTATAACTGAGGGGCCACATAATCAATCCAGCCTTTTTGCAGCCACAACAGGATGTTTGCATATAGATCATCGTAATTGGTCACACCTGCCCTGGTATCGCTGCCCGCCGGGTCCATGTCTTTATTTCGCCATACACTAAAAGGGGATATCCCGAATTTGACCCATGGTTTTTCTGCTTTTATTGCAATCCCCAGTTTAGAAATGATCGAATCGACATTACTTCTTCTCCAATCCCCTTTTGCCAGCGGGCTTCCCGATCTTTTATAGGCTGCTGCATCAGGAAACTCCTTATTGGGTAAACGATACGGATAAAAGTAATCATCCATGTGAATAGCATCCACCTTATACCTTTTGACGATATCCCTTACCACCTTTACTACAAAATCTTGTCCTTGCCTGTTGGAAGGATCAAAATACATTTTATCTCCGTAAGTCAGGAACCATTCAGGATGTTGCCGGGTGATGTGATGGGGCGCAATCGAAGCGCTTCCAATGTTAAAATTGGCACGGTAGGGATTCAGCCAGGCATGAAACTCCATGCCTCTTTTATGTGCTTCATCGATCATGAATTCAAGCGGGTCATAATAAGGAGAGGGCGCCTTTCCCTGCACACCGGTCAGCCATTGGCTCCATGGTTCATACTGAGATGGATAAAACGCATCGGCAGCCGGGCGAACCTGTACAACAACAGCATTCATCCCATTTTTTTTGTGCATATCCAACTGGCGTATATATTCAGTTTTCTGGCTTTCTGCATCTACCATACCTCTGATTGGCCAGTCAATATTATCAACCGTAGCGATCCACACCCCCCTGAACTCATTTGTCGACTGTGCTAAAAGGAAAAAAGGGACTAAAAAAAGAAGTATGCTAACGAAAATTTTCATGGTCCGAATTCTTATTTACGATATCAATTATTGATCATTATTGTTCTTACCATCACGGATCTTATCCAGAAGGTCGCTCAATACAATAGCATCCTTTTTGCTTAAGTTGCCAAGAATGCCATCCATTTCATTCTGGCGCTCATCCAGCCTCTCCAGCAATTTTTTCCCTTTTTCAGTAATGGTAATATCGACAAGCCGGCGATCTGCTTTGCAGGTTACTTTTTTAACCAGCCCCTTGTTGATAAGCCTGTCAACGATACGGCTGGTATCACTCATTTTATCCAGCATCCTTTCCCGTATTTGTAAGGTAGACAAAGGCTGAGGATAACTTCCCCTCAATATTCTGAGGATATTGAATTGCTGGGGGGTAATATCTTCCGGTGCAAAGAATTCTTTTGACCTCTCTGCCATCCAGTTATACGTATAAATAAGGTTGATAGAGGCCTTTTGATATTCATTCCGGAATCTCGTCTGGTGTATGTCCTGGTCTATTCCCATGCTAAACAAGGTTTGAACTGCAAAAATAGAACGTTTTCCGTTGATGGAAGTTGCATTCATGGCCTTTCCTGCCCGCAAAACCGCCCACTGATAGAAATTATTTAACATGCTTATGCAGCATTTACAGTAAAAATCCCCTCTTTGTAGTATTGTCGTATATACGGAATCCTTGTTCTTTTGTACGACGAATCACCTGCCTTGAGCTGATCATCTAAAACTTTTTTATGAAGCTGTTGTCCGAATCAATCAAAAGCTTTTGCGAAGGCTTTGTTTCCTTTTATACCTCTATCTACTATGAAATGAAAAGCTGGTGAATTAATCAGCCAAAAAGAGAAAGTAAGTTAACCTGTCAACTAGCTTTTGCCGTGTTCATTCCCGTTCCTTATCTTTTTATACTCCTTGTTTAAGAGTTGCCGCCATCTTGAAGATCGTGAATAAATGATGCGCTTCATGAAGCAGGAAAAAATTCAGCCACTCCATTAAATTCATTTTACCATAAACCGGGTGCAGGCCTGTTCTGTCAATATCAGATTCTTTGAAGGAAAGTATGCCTGATGCCATTTCTTTACGGGTGGCTAATAAATCCTGCATTATTTCTCTCGACGTCTTGTGGCAATTATCCAGAAACAGAGGATCTGCCTCGGCAGTATATTTAGCAAATGAAGGATTAGCCTCATCCAGCATCTGCCGGATACGCCTGATCATTGTATGCTGGTAGGTCTGCAGGTGTACGATGTTCTCAAATATGGACCACTTGCCGGGGTTTATATTTCTTCTTATCTGTTCGTCAGATAAACCTTCAATGATATCCAGGAGAGATTTGTGTTGATATTGCAGGCGGGTCGTTATTGAAGAAGGCAGTTGCATATGCTCAAGGTTTAATGATCAGTCTTTACTCCACACTTTTGTCCCTTCGGAACAATTGGCGCAGATATCTATATTCTTTCTTCCTTTTAATATCTGTGTCCTGAATTTAGTGTATTCTCCGTTCTTCCATATCTCTTTAAAAGGTTTTTCCTTCAGGTTACCCAGCCGGTGTTGCGCATCTTTGTCAAAACAGCAGGGCGCCACCAGCCCATCCCATGTAATAACGGGATCGTGCCAGAGCCGCCAGCAATGATTTGCCAGCTTACCTTTAAATTCATACCCATTGCCGGTTTTCCGGTAGCGGCTGTATTTGTCCATTTCCGGAATTAGCCCATTGGGATCATTTTGGTAGTCATAAACCTGCGCAGTTTTAAACCAAACATCATCCACACCGACCTCTTTAGCCAGTTTCTTTACATCCTCTATTTGATGTTCATTGGGTTTTACGACGAGGAATTGAAATACAACAAAAGGTGTTTTACTTTTCAGCTCTTTTTTCCATTTTATTATATTCTTTGCCCCTTCTATTACTTTGTCCAATGTTCCACCAACACGGTATTGCTGATAAACATCCTGTGTGGTCCCGTCAATGGAAATGATCAAACGATCGAGCCCGCTTTCAATTGTCCGCTTTGCATTGGCCTCTGTTAAGTAATGTGCATTGGTAGAAGTAGCGGTATATATTTTTTTACCTGAAGCATATTTTACCATATCTAAAAAATCGAGATTCAGATATGGCTCACCCTGGAAGTAAAAAATCAGATAGAGCAACTCTTTATGCAACTGCTCTATTGTTTCACTGAAAAAATCTTTCTGCAGCATACCGGTGGGTCTTGTAAAAGCTCTTAATCCACTCGGGCATTCCGGGCACCGGAGATTACAGGATGTGGTCGGTTCAAAGGAAATAGAAACAGGATAGCCCCATTGAACCGGTCTCTTTGTCCACTTGCTAATATAATAACTGCTGAGTACTTTCACACCGTTCCAGGCACGACGGGGCGTCAGTTTTGATAAAAGGTTGATACTATCGTTCCGGTTAAATCCTGCCATCAGGAAGTAAAGTTAAGTTGGTATCTTCAAACCATATTACTATGAAATCCACGACACTGTCATACCGTATTTTTCCTCTTGGCGATGCTGCTGTTACTGTTGATTTCGGCAATATCATTGATAAGTCAATTAACCAGCAAGTACTGCATTTGTTCAACTCTCTTCAAAATGATCCCTTACCGGGAATGAAAGAGGTGGTTCCCGCTTATAGTTCTCTTGCTGTTTATTATAATGCAATAGATGTTCGCAAAAAGCATAATGGCAGTATGACGGCTTTTGATTCGATGTCTGCTCAGATAAAGGAACGATTGGATCAGTCGCTGACGGACATTGAAACAGTTTCAAAGCTTGTCAGTATCCCTGTTTGTTATGAAAAAGAGCTGGCGCCGGATATAGAATATCTGGCCAACGCAAAGAGTATTTCGGTAGACGAACTGATACGGATGCATACGTCAAAAGAATACAGGGTCTATATGTTAGGCTTTCTTCCGGGTTTCAGCTATATGGGAGAAGTAGATGAAAAGATCGCTATAGCCCGAAAACCGCAACCTATAACTGTAGCATCCGGCAGTGTCGGCATTGCCGGCAGGCAAACAGGTATCTACCCGATGACATGCCCCGGCGGATGGCAGATAATCGGAAGAACGCCAGTACAATTATTTGACCCCGGTAAGGATGAACCAACATTACTAAAGGCGGGCGACAGAGTTCAGTTCATTTCAATCAGCAAAGATGAATTTGAGAATTATTAAAGCAGGTGTTATGGATACCGTCCAGGACCTTGGTCGTTATGGTTGGCAGCATCTTGGTATCAATCCCGGCGGGGCTATGGATAAGTTGTCGGCGCAGATTGCCAATATCCTGGTGGGTAACGATCCTGGTGAAGCCGTGATAGAATTACACTTTCCGTCGTCTACATTCTTTTTTGAACAGGCCTCTTTGATCGCAGTAAGCGGTGCTGATTTTTCTGCTACCATTAATGGGGAGGAAGTTCCCTGTATGCGCCCGATACTTGTGAACAAGTACAGTATTCTTCAGTTTCACAGGATAGAAAAAGGAGCCCGGGCCTATCTCGCCGTTCATGGAGGACTTGACGTTCCGCTTTGGTTGAATAGTAGCAGCACTCATTTAAAGGCAGAAACCGGTGGCTACAAAGGAAGAGTGTTACAGAAAGATGACGAAATAGGTTTTAAACGGCCAGTTGACCTTTGCTCACTTCTGGGTAAAAAAGAGTTTGAAGTATTGCCCTGGAAAACGGACAGTAACTGGGGAGATGATAATCATGCAAAGGAAATATTGGTACTGCCGGGGCATGAATGGGAACGTCTGACCGGCCATTCAAAAGAAATATTCTTTGACCGGGCTTTTCTTATTACCAATCAGTCTGACCGCATGGGCTATCGCCTGAAGAGTGAGCCGTTATCGACCTTTACGAATGAAGAAGTGGTCTCGTCACCGGTCAGCTTTGGAACTGTACAATTATTACCTAATGGCCAATTGATCGTTTTGATGGCGGATCACCAGACCGCCGGTGGCTATCCGAGAGTAGCGCATGTTATTTCAGCTCATCATTCCCGGCTGGCGCAGATGAAGCCGGGCGATCTGTTCATTTTCCGTTTTACCGACCAGCAAACAGCTGAAGAACTTTTAACAAAACAACACCAGCACCTGCTGCAATTGCAGAATGCGTGCAAATTCAAATTAGACGAACTACTGAATGCATGTAATTGATCTAAACTGTGACATGGGAGAAGGATCGGGCAATGACGCCATGATCATGCCTTTCATTTCTTCCGCTAACATTGCATGCTGTTACCATGCCGGCGATGAAAGAACGATCTGGCAAACTATTGAGCTGGCTTTATATCATAATGTGGCTGTCGGCGCACATGTCTCCTTTTTAGACAAAAAGAATTTTGGCCGTAGCGAAATGAATTTACCGGCAACAGCTATCTATGAACTTGTTCAGCAGCAACTGATCGTCTTCAAAGAGATCGCTGATTCCTTTGATACAAAAATAGCGCATGTAAAACCGCATGGGGCTTTGTACAACATGTCGGTGAAGGATGTTATTATTGCGAAAGCCATCGCACAGGCAATAAAAGATTTTGATGAGAGCCTGATATTATTCGGCTTAAACGGGAGCACTTCTATCATTGAAGCAAAAGCTATTGGCTTACAAACAGCCAGTGAAGTTTTTGCTGATCGTACGTACCAGGATAATGGTAGTCTTACACCCCGTTCTCAGGCCAATGCCCTGATAAACGACACCACTAAAGCAATTCTGCAGGTACTGCAAATGGTAAATCAGGGCACTGTTACATCTGTTTCCCAAAAAGATATACCTATCATTGCCGAAACTATCTGTATTCATGGAGATGGAGAACACGCTGCAGAATTTGCAAGGGCTATTCACCAGGCACTAATTGAAAACAAAATTGCGATCAGGAAAAAACAATAACTCCCGTTTACCGGTCAAGGACAGAGGCGCAATACTCGGTGCGGCGTTTCTAATGGCCACTTCGGCTATCGGCCCGGGTTTTTTGAACAATACCAGTTTATTCACGCAGCAGTTATTGACCAGTTTTGGGTTCGTCATTTTACTATCCGTCATTATTGACATCGGGGCACAATTAAACATCTGGCGGATCATCACCATAAGTGAAAGCAGGGCGCAGGATCTTTCTAATAAACTACTACCTGGTCTTGGCTATATCCTTGCTGCATTGGTTGCTTTTGGCGGGTTGGTGTTCAATGTTGGCAATATTGCCGGATGTGGTCTTGGTATGGAAGTACTCACCGGTCTTGATGCTAAATGGGGAGCTGCTATCAGTTGTGTGATTGCCTTATTTATTTTTTGGACAAAAGAAGCCGGTAAAGCCATTGATGTTTTTGTAAAAGTTCTTGGTATCGCTATGATCGGGCTGACACTGTATGTGATGTTCGCTTCACATCCTCCTTTGGGTAAGGCCATTCAGCATACTTTCTGGCCGGAAAGGATAGATGTAAAAATGATCGTGGCATTGGTAGGAGGCACTGTGGGGGGCTATATCAGCTTTGCCGGCGCCCATCGCCTCCTGGATGCTGATGTAAAAGGTGTCGCAGCTGTACCACAGGTAAACAAAAGTGCTGTAAGCGGTATCGTGATCACAGCCATTATGCGGTATATTTTATTCCTGGCTGCACTAGGTGTAGTATGGGGCGGGGCGACTTTGGCAGAAAAGAACCCTGCAGCTTCCGTATTCCAGATCGCAGCCGGAGAGGCGGGGTATAAGTTCTTTGGTGTGGTGATGTGGTCGGCAGCTATTACATCAGTCATCGGTGCTTCCTATACTTCGGTTTCTTTCTGGAAAACATTCAGCCCGGCATTGGAAAAAAGTCAAAAATGGGTGATCACATGCTTTATTATCGTTTCAACCCTTGTGTTTATCATACTGAAACAAACTCCGGCATCCATTCTCGTAGCAGCCGGCATACTGAATGGGTTGATACTGCCGGCAGCGCTGGCCATTATGCTGGTTGCTGTTACCAAAAAGAAATTATTCTCTTCCTATAAACATCCCTTATGGATGCACGCAGCCGGCTGGATCGTAGTAGCACTGATGACGTGGATGAGTATCCTTGCTATTCAGCAAAGCATGCATTAGCTGCAAAAACAAAGCCCAACCATAGGGTAAGTTGGGCTAGTTATCATCCATCCTTGTTGTCGTGTCCAATCAGCCGTTGAGTATCTTAGATCCTTTTAAATAATTCACCTGGGGATGATAAATAAATAAACAGGTTCCGTTTTTAATTGTATTGATGAGTGTTTTGCTTTCTTTGGCCGGTACTGCAGGACAACCATAACTGCGGCCTGCCGATCCTTCTCCAATATACGATGCGCCATGTACCACGATAGCCCTTCTGTATGCTTTATCGTTAAAACCCGGCTCCAGTCCTTCCAGCCTTAACGACAAACCATGCTCGCCGGAATAGGTATTACGTGTTATATAAAACCCAAGACTGCTTTGGTGTGATGATGTCTTATTGGAAAATCGCCTGGCATATTCGCCGCCTGAATTGCGGCCGTGTGCTACATAGGTATTTAATACAACCTTGCTATTGGCAATATCTATCAGGTATAGCCTCCTTTTCTTTGAAGACTGGCTGAGATCGCAAATGGTCAGGTATTCTGAACGGGAGATGGTCCCTTTCTCCAGTAACTGCTGGTACCCTTTGTAAGCATAGTCAAATGCCTCTTTGGATAAACCTTTTGTATCCAGCTCCATCAGGTCGTATAACAATGAAGCTTTCGCTGCAATGCTCTTTGACGCATCGATACGAAGAGGTGTGCTGAGCGCTGCTGTTCTTTCATTGACCGCCGAAAAACCGGATAGTATCAAGAACAGAGAGGATACGGAAATATATACAATGAGTCTTCTCAAAGGGATACAGATTTTTAGAAAGAATATCTTAGGATAGTGGTTATGAAAACGTGATGCAGGGTAAAAATAGTGTGCTGTTAAAGTAAATACAAAGAATAAATCTTTGTTTTACTTCACATTACGAACAATTACGGTAAGAACGAATAATTACTTCGGTGAAAAACTACTACACAATAATGTTGCATTACGAGTAATAAATACAAATGGTGTTGCATCATTATACAACACCATTTATTGTTTGACCATGATCAATGAAACATCAAACCTTCACCTCTTTCCATTTTCCTTTTTTAAACACGATATATGCAGCAATAGCAATAGCGGTTTCAGCAACAGGTATGGCAATGAATGCACCCACCGGACCTAAGTCAAAACCTTTAGCCAGTATATAGGCCAGCGGTATCTGGAACAGCCAGAAACCAACAAAGTTGATCCAGGTAGGCGTTTTCGTATCACCAGCCCCATTTAATGATTGTATCATCACCATACCAATACCATAAAAGATATAACCAGCCCCGATTATTTGCAAAGAAAGCACTCCATAACGATGCACTTCCGGTTCTTTAGTAAAAATGCTGATGATGGGAGAGGAAAAGAACAGGAATAATAACATAACCCCGGCCATAAAAATTGCATTGTATTTCATGGTCAGCAGCGCACTTCTTTCTGCTCTTCCCGGCTCTTTAGCTCCAAGATTCTGACCTACTAACGTTGCGGCAGCATTGCTTAAACCCCAGGCGGGTAAAATAAAAAACACAATATTTCTTATGGCCACCTGGTAGCCTGCCACGCCATCAGTGCTGCCTGTTTCAGCTACTAGTCTTCCCACTACTATCCAGCTACCCGACTGAATAATGAATTGCAGTGTTGCCGGCCACCCGACGTCGAATAGTGTTTTGATCACTGGAAGATCCCATTTAAAATGAACAGACCTTACCTTAATAGTTCCCTTCCCTTTGAATAAATGATAGCATTGGTATAATACACCGGTACCCCTTCCGATCGTAGTGGCAATGGCAGCACCCTTCAATCCAAGTTCAGGAAAAGGGCCGTAGCCATAAATCAGCAGGGGGCATAAAATTATATTTAGCAGGCTTGCAATCCACAAGCTACGCATAGCCATGGCTGCATCGCCGGCGCCACGAAATATACCATTGATAAGGAAAAGCATAATAATTACAATGCTTCCGCCCAGCATGATACGGGTAAACGCTGCTCCCTCTTTCACCACATCCGGGGCGGCACCCATAAAACGAAGTATCTCTTCTGCATAAAGAATACCCAGCACCCCAAAAAGAACAGAAGATATCAAAGCGATAAGAAGCGACTGCATTCCGGCGTGCGCAGCGGCATCAGGATTTTTTTCCCCAATACGTCTTGCAACAACTGCTGTGGCTGCTGTACTCAAGCCAATAGCAAGAGAATAAACAATAGTGATGGAAAACTCAGTCAAACCTACGGTTGCTATTGCGTTCTTGCTGTTAGGCAAATGACTTACAAAGTAAATATCCACCACAGCAAATACACTTTCAAGACTTAGCTCCAGTATCATCGGTATCGCCAGTAATACAATGGCCTGCCGGATACTGCCTTGCGTATAATCATGTTCGCCCCCGCGGAGCGATTGTTTGATCAAAGAAAATAAAGATGGCCTGCCAGAGGTCACGGGTTGATGAGACATATAAAAAGGTTAATGGTGATAAAATAAAAATAAGAAAATATGAATGGAGACTCCCATTCAAGTGACGATCCCGGAAAGTCAGCCCTTAACAAACAGGGCTGGTAACAATCATTTTCATGATGCGAAGAATTGAAGCAGCAAAATTAGAATGTCCCTTTATTTCGCCAAATTTTCTTGTATGAATGGTAAATGCCCTCCTCAAACACCCCGAAGAGCGGAAAGATATTGCAGGATATATGCGTTTTTTTGCTTTCTCCTGTACTGCAAAATGAACCTGGGGTGAGGCAACGGGATGATCTCTTTGAAGAAATGATAGTCTTTATTCACCTTATCAAAGAATTTGAAATTTTTATCGCCCCCCACACAGACGCATCGTTCTCTTTTAAAGCAAAAGGATAAATGTTTCTTTATATTTTCAACAATAAAAGGAGTGATGGCCTTCTGCAGTTTCTTATCGTCATAATAATTCAGGTTAATACCCTCTTTTATAAATCCAAGTGGACTCACCGCCGAAATAAAATAATCCCGGTAAAATTTTCCGGGGCCTCCGTAAGCTTCGATCACCTCATAAATGAACTCGGCCGACAGTTCGCTGCTGTCGCCAAACGGGTGATCCACCTGACAGTTATTTTTCAGTTGTCTTGGTGCTGTAAAGTTGATGCCCGTAATACCAGCGCCAAATCGCCCGGGATTGATGCCAAACAGTAACCACCTGGGCCTATTATCATTATAATACTTATGAAAAAAAACTTTGACCACCTTCTTTACTTCCCGGTTCTGCTGTGGAAACAATATTTCAACGCCTTTGGGGAGCCGGCTGGGAGGTTCAAGGGTTTCGTAGAAACGTATCAGTTTAGAAGCCAGAAACAAGGGCATATACGAAGATAGAGATTCCATTTACGAATGTGTATTACTTAGTGTTACCATTGTCCTGTTGTTGTATCAACTTTCTTATTTTCGTTTCCCGGCCTCAACTTTACCCGGATGCAAAACCTCTTTACCGATCTGAAAGAACTGTTACAGCAGGATGAAAGACTGGTGGAGGATGGCGCATTATTAAAGAATAAGGTCATTGAACTGGGTTTGCAATTAGATCCTGTACTTATCGGGAGATTATTATCATCGCCGGGTATCAAAAAACACTTCTTCATAGAACTGGATGACATACTTGTCTTCGATAAGATCAGGTTCCAGCAGTTCATTTCCAACAAAGCATTTCTTCCCGACAGCTATACTTTTTTTAAAAACAAGATAGGCCTTACTGTCAGCAACGAATTTATATCGGAGGGTAAAGAAGTGGTGCTGACCTGGCCATACAAAGATTGTGTGCTGGAAGGCGGGCAAACCAAAAAAGACATCCGGAGCAATGAAATTTTCTGGAATGAAATCCTGGCGCCGGATGAGATCGATCGGCTTTTTGCTGAAAAAGCTTTTACCAATTTTAAATCGTACGCCGCGGGCGGAGAAGGCAAAACACCCGAATTCAGCCCTGCCGATAATTTTATCATAAAAGGAAATAACCTGATCGCACTTCATTCTGTCAGCAAGGTCTATTCCGGCAAAATAAAACTCATCTATATTGACCCGCCTTACAATACCGGCAGCGATGGCTTTAATTATAATGACAGCTTCAGCCATTCTACATGGCTTACCTTCATGCGCAACCGGCTTGAAATAGCTAAGGAACTACTGAGGGAAGACGGTACCATCTGGATCAATATTGACGATAAGGAATCCCATTACCTTAAAGTTTTGTGCGATGAGATATTCGGCCGCGACAATTTCGTGATCAATTTTATCTGGCAAAAAAAATACTCCCCGGCCAACGATGCCCGGTGGTTCAGCGATACGCATGATCATATACTGGTTTTTGCCAAAAACAAATCATTATTCAGACCAAATCTCCTGCCCCGTTCGGAAGAAATGAACAAGCGTTATTCTAATCCTGATAATGACCCGAGAGGGCCCTGGAAACCGGGGGGCTTTTCAGTAAAAACCTATTCAAAAGAATATGACTATCCGATTGAGACGCCCTCAGGCAAGATTGTATATCCGCCCAAAGGAAGTTGCTGGCAAACATCAAAAGAGAATTATTTAAAAAAACTGGCTGATAACAGGATCTGGTTTGGCCGAAAGGGCAGCAGTAAACCACAACTCAAACAGTTTTTATGTGAAGTGCAGCAGGGTGTGGTGGCAAAGAGCATCTGGAGCTATGATGAAGCAGGGCACAACCAGGTCGCCAGAAACGAGATCATTAAACTGTTTGGCGACTTTGTTTTTGCAACACCCAAGCCGGAAAAATTACTAAAACGTATCATAGAGTTATCAACCCGTGATAATGATATTGTTCTTGATTTCTTCCTGGGAAGCGGCACAACGGCAGCCGTAGCACATAAAATGAAAAGAAGTTATATCGGGATTGACCAGATGGATTATATAGAAGAGGTAGCGGTAAACCGTTTGAAAAAGGTCATCACAGGCGAACAAGGCGGCATTTCTCCGGAAGTAAACTGGAACGGCGGAGGAAGTTTCAGATACATGGAACTGATGAACCTGAATATGGCCTTCCTGGAAAGTCTGAATAAGGTTGAAACAGGAAACGAAATGGGAAAGCTGTTTAAAAATATTATTAAATCTCCCTGCCTGAATTACAGGTTTACAGATTTTATTGCCGGTAATCCTGAAGATATTTTTAATACTCTTTCCTGGAAAGACAAACGCAGGCTGATCATTGAACTGCTGGATAAAAACAATCTCTACGTTCCATTTTCAGAGATAGAAGACAAAGGTCATAACGTATTCTCCGGAGATATTACTTTGAACCGGCAATTCTATTCCATGAAACCATGATCATTATTGGTGTGGTCATATTGACCATTAATCGGAAACAGGTTATCCTTTACAGGTTCGCCGGAATCAAACAATGTTTTCTGAGATTAATTCTGCATTAAAATTCATTTACTCCGATAGATTCCCGCTCAATGTTCAGTTCAAAATATCGGATTTACATACAACCCGGGAGTGCTCTCACCGTATCAAAAGCTTATGGCAGTTACCCGTGTCTTACAAAAAATAGTCACTATGTTTTCCGGTTTCTGATTTTTATTATCAATTAAATGTGTAAATGAGGGGCTTAAGAGTATTTTCCTGACGTTTGTTGCTGTTGAAATGTGTCAAAAAAATGCAACTTTTTTTGACACAACTTATTTTATTCTTAACTTCTCGGTAATCTTATTCATTTTCTGCTTATGAAAATTCCCAGCACAGTATTTCCCCATATATCTTATCCTGTAAAAGGGTGGCAGCTACCGGATACTATAATATCATACCAATCAGATTACCGGGTTTGTAGTAGTATAAACAACAGCAGTAAAAACAATTTTTCATTTCTGACGATGAGTGATCATTGCCAGCAGAGATAAAACTTTTTCATGCAACTACCTCCAAACCGGATTCTTCAGGTAAAGCTGGTGCGATGGTCTCGTTATTTAATAACTGCGGTTATTATGATCGCCCTGCTGGTGTTGGCGGGCTGGCAATTTGATGTAAACAGGTTGTTGCACCCTTTGCCTGGCCTGGTAGCAATGAACCCTGTCACGGCTGTTTGTTTTATACTCTCATCTCTTTCTTTCCTGCTTTTAAACTCCGGCAATAAAACAAGGGGCATAAGGTCTGCAGCCAGCATTCTGGCCGCTATGGTGACCCTGGTGGCTGTACTAAAATTGATCGCCATAGCCGGAGGGTTCGATTGGCCAATCGATCAGTTTATGTTTGCGGACAAACTGCAGAAAGATGTGACAGGAAATGTTTCAAACAGCATGGCGCCCAATACTGCTGTTTGTTTTTTACTGACAGGTATTTCTGCTTTTCTGATCAATAAGGAACCAAGGGGTAAAAGAGTTCCGGTACAGTATTTCGCATTGCTTGTTGCTCTTTTAAGCTGGTTTTCTGTACTTGGTTATATATACGAAGTGCGGTCGTTCTATAGCATGTTACAGTACATACCTATGGCCATTCACACAGCCATTTGCTTCCTGTTATTGTCATTCTCCATTTTGTTTGCACAACCCGGCAAGGGAATCATGAAAGAATTCACCAGTATTCTGAGCGGCAGTTTTACAGCCCGGCTACTCGTGCCTGCAGCCATACTTTTTCCTACCCTTATCGGGCTTATCCGTCTCTACGGCTACAGGGCGGGAGTATATAGTTCAGAATTCGGGACGGCTTTGTATGCCCTCGCCTTTATTACCGTTTTTTTATTCCTGGCATGGTATATAGCCTACACGCTTAACAAAAGAGATCTTCTTAAACAAGAAACGGAAGATGCCCTTCGAAACAGTGAACAGGAGATCGCGGCAATATTCAGGGCTGCGCCGGATGCGGTGATTGTTATTGATGATAAAAGCAGGATCATCAAATGGAATAAAGAGGCGGAAACCCTTTTTGGCTGGACAAACGATGAAACCACAGGCAGATCACTCGCTGATACCATTATTCCGCCTGAATACAGGGAAGCCCATAAAAAAGGGGTACAACGTTTTATACGCACGGGTCAAAGCCGTATCATCGGGCAAACTGTCGAGCTCATTGCGATGAAAAAAAACGGAGATGTTTTCGATATAGCATTACGCCTTGCACATGTATCATTAAAAAACAGTCACCTTTTCATAGGGTTTGTAAGGGACATTACTGAACAGAAAAAAACAGCTCAAAAATTAAAAAGCTTTAATGAAGAATTGCAACTGCAGGTAAAGGAAAAAACAAAGGAGGTGACCGATCTGCTGGAAAGGGTAACAGATGCTTTTATTGCTTTGGATAAAAACTTTTGCTATACCTACCTGAATAAAAAAGCGGGGGAACTGATCCGCCGCGAACCTGCCAGGCTGATCGGAAAGTATGTATGGGCAGAATTCCCGGATGCTGTTGGGTCAGCCACTTATCACGCATTCAACAGGGCGATGACAGAACAGCAGTATATCGTCAATACAGATCATTATGAACCATTGGAACTCTGGCATGAAAATCATATTTATCCTTCGCCTGATGGCCTGTCTGTTTTTATTCGGGATATCTCTAAAAGAAAAAAGGCCGAACAAGCGGTCTCTGAAGCACGCCTGCTCGCAGATAAGCTGATCGACAGTCTTCCCGGTATTTTCTATTTCTATGATGAGACAGGTAAATTCCTCCGCTGGAACAAACAATTCGAAGAAGTAACCGGCTATTCATCCGAAGAGATCGCCGGTATGCATCCTGACGACTTTTTTGACGGTGAAGAAAGAGAATACATCACTGAGCGGATAAAGACGGTATTTGAAAAGGGGGTTAATGATGCACAGGCAAGCTTCATCACAAAGACCGGCGAAAAGATACCCTATTATTTCAAAGCTGTATTGATCAATTACGAAGGCAGGCCCTGTCTTCTCGGCAATGGGATAGATATCACTGAACAGAAAAAAACAGAATCGTTGCTGAAAGAATCCGAACAAAAATACCGGCTGTTGTTTTTTAGCAATCCCCTCCCTATGTGGATGCTGAATTTACCTGATTATACAACCATAGAAGTAAACGATGCTGCTTTGCAACAATACGGCTATACCCGGGAAGAGTTCTTACGCCTTCCTGTTTTCAACCTACGCCCTACAGAGGATATTGAAAGGTTCAGGACAGTGACAGATACTTCTTTCAGGGGAGTTCACCGCTCCGGTACCTGGAGACATATACGCAAAGATGGTTCTCTCTTATATGTTGATATTACCACCCACGATACCCATTATAATAATGCCCCCGTCCGTTTAGTGCTGGCCAACGATATTACCGAAAGCTACCTTGCCGCTGAAAAACTAAAAGAATCGTATGACTCTATCCGTAAACTGACAGAGCACCTGCAAAAGGTACGGGAAGAAGAAAGAACGAGCATTGCCCGTGAAATTCATGATGAACTTGGACAGCAACTAACGGTACTTAAGATGGATATCGCCTGGATAAACAAAAAAACAGACCCGGCCGACATTGTGATGAAAGAAAAAACAGCCGGGCTTTTGTCGATGGTGGACACTACAGTAAAGACCGTCAGGCGTATTGCCGCTGAGTTACGCCCAAGCCTCCTGGATGATCTTGGCCTTATCCCTGCTATGGAATGGCATATAGAGGAGTTTGGAAAAAGATCCGGTATTGAAACGAGTTTTAACCTGCAGGGAAGCGAAAGCGATCTTTCTCATGAAGCAAGGATAGGGCTCTACAGGATCTTACAGGAATCTTTGACCAATGTAGCCAGGCATGCCAAAGCGGAAAAGGTCAGAATAGACTTTGTACAAACCGATAAAAAGGTAATTTTAACCATTGCTGACAATGGGGTTGGGTTTGATAAAAGCAATCTTTCCAACAAAACACTTGGTATCCTTGGTATGAAAGAAAGGGCGCTGATGCTGGGTGGAGAATACAACATGAATGTAAACCCCGGAAAAGGAACAACTATAACAGTGACTATCCCTGTAAAAAATATCGATCAATAAACAGAACGGAGAGTATGATAAAAATACTTATTGCCGATGATCATGCCATAGTAAGAAAAGGCCTGAAGCAGATCTTACTGGAAGAATACCCCTCTGCAAAGATCGGTGAAGTGGCAGATGCAGAAAGCCTGCTGGCTGAAGTAACAAAAGATGATTGGGGAATTGTTATCTGCGATATGAATATGCCTGGCAGAAGCGGCCTGGATGCTTTGACCCAGATCAAACAGATAGCCCCCCGTTTACCCGTCCTTATTATGAGTATGTACCCTGAAGACCAATATGCCCTCCGTGTATTGAAAGCAGGCGCTTCCGGTTATCTTGGAAAAGACAATATCCACGATGATATTATCAGGGCCGTTCAAACCGTACAATTAGGAAAAAAATTCATCACCCCAACCATAGCTGAAAAATTAGCTAACGCCCTGGGAGAAGATGTATCCCTGCAGCCCCACGAATCCCTTTCTGACAGGGAATTTGATGTATTCAAGCTTTTGGCCTCCGGCAAGGCCATTTCAGATATTGCTGCCCAGCTTTCGCTCAGTGCTACTACCGTCAGCACCTACCGTTCACGCATCATGGAAAAGATGCACATGCGTTCCAACGCAGAGCTGACACGCTACGCCATTGAGAAGAAATTGATTTGACATTTTTTGTAGCAAAAACTCTACAAACATTCAACTACCTGTGCTACAATCATTCATCTTCCCGGTATGTAGTTTAGGGCCTTATTATCCGGAGCAAAATTCTTCCGGGTAATAAGAAGCGTTCCAATTATGATCAGAATATTGATTGCAGACGATCACCTGCTTGTCAGGCAAAGATTGATACAGTTATTAACGGAAGGATTCCCTTCCTCGTACCTTGTTGAGACAGACGATACTGCATCATTACTAAGCCAGGCCCTGGAAAATGAATGGGATATCATCATCTCAGACCTTGCAATGCCGGGCGGAGGGGGTCTGTTTGCCATTGAAAAAATAAAAAACAGCAAAGCTCATATACCTGTCCTTATCATCAGTATTTATCCTGAAGAACAGTACGCACAACGGGTGATACAAGCCGGCGCAGCTGCATTCCTCAGCAAGGACAAGGCAGATGATGACCTGATCACCACTGTCAGAAGCATATTATCTAAAGCCGGGAAATGACCATTAGCAATAGGTGTTTTTTTGTAGTTATCCGGCTACATCAATAATTTCTTTTTCCGGACACCTCAAAGGCACTTCCCACTATTTCCTGCTACTGCAATTATGATTCTTTTTGCATACCAGCGGATTTAAAAATAATATCTGCCGGGAGCAACGAGTACACTCTGCTATTAATAAAGGACAGGCACGGTATTGCCTGATGAAAATTCCCGGAATATGAAGATGATGAGCCTGACAACTTTGAAGAAGATCATTCTTGACACAGGTAAACAAACCGATCTGTACCTCTCACTGATAGACGAAAGAGGTACCATCGTATCCGCCAATACACAAATGCGCCGGGATTTTTCTATCGCAGGTTCAGACCAGGCCCGGACCAGCTTTTTCGATCTTATCCATCCCTCCCATAAAAATGATTTCATTAAAACAGTACAGCAGGCAGGACTCTCACAAGAGCCCGCTATTGCAGAACTATACATAAAAAACGGGTATTACCATCCTATGAAATGGCAGGTAAGCCGCCTGCGGCAAAAGTCAGATACCAACCATTTATACTTTTGTGTCGGCTATAAGTTCCCCGGGGGGAACTATTTTGAGAAGTTCAGCACACTGGTAAAAAAACATTACCCGCTGCTTATCGAAGGTGTGACCGGCATCTTGTTTCATGATAATGGGGGAAATATTATCGCTGCTAATAAACAGATCGCCTCCATTCTTGACAGCAGTCTTGAAAGGCTTTACCAG
>JAEUVK010000032.1 GCA_016787135.1 Chitinophagaceae bacterium
ACGATACCCGTGATATTATCATCGAAATTGACGATCGTCTTGTCTGCAAAACTTTTGAATCCCTTGATTTCTAAGCTCTTTAATCTCACTTTATTTCGGGTTTTAAGTAGCGGCGAATTTAGTTGAAAGAGGGGTAAAAGCAGGGGTAAGAGTTAACCATTTATTCACAATGGATAGCCAAAAATGTGGGAAGAAAATTAACGCTATATCACCATCACTATTGCTAATATTGAGAATTGGTTTTGTAAACATTATCCGATGCTAAAATTTAAGAAAATCATGAATAATGCTCTGTTCATAACAATTGGAGCCATAGTTACTGTAGCGGCAGCTTGGTGGCAAGAATATGACCAATATAAAAAAGATAAACAGCTTGAGAAGCTTAATGCAGATAACAAAAGGCTACTTGAGGAGACAAAAGAAACTGCGCTAAAATCATTTAATGAAGTAAAGGCCTCAAAAGATTCGCTTCAGAAAGTAACGGATCAATTGATCGAAGCCCATCAGACTATAGAAAAGCTTCGAAAAGAAACACTACAAATCGCCAGGGGTACTGGATGCCCACTTGTAAAAGTTGAAAAACACTGGGATGGATTGCCTGGAGTTGTGACTGTTTCATTGATAAATGATCAAGACATATCAATAAACCATGTCCAAGTTACTTTCCCACCACAGTTAGATTATCAATTCCGAGACTGGGAACGGGACTCTTTCCAAATGACTCAATCTCGATCACCAATGACCCCGAAGGTTCCTTGGATTATTTACGACTTCATTATTCCGAAATATTATCCAAGGGAGGATGAAAGTCTTCAATTGTCTTACTTAGGTTTTAGAGTTGATTGGGGAGGTGACTTTTATCATTACTCTGTTACCTTTAAGAAAATAGCAGAGCAAAGTTTCGAAATACATAAAATCCGATACACTTATCATAACAAAGAATATGAAAAAGAGGTATTTGAAAAAAAAGTAAGACCAAGTATCCTAAATTCACTTAAATGATTTCAACTCCTTCTAATTTTCCACCGTTGGTGATGTTCTCTTCCACCAACCAGAGGAATTGAATGGTTCATTATTCGGGCTGCTTCGGCATTCATAATTCCTTTCCAATTCATCATCATCGCCTCGCAAAGACGGAGACACAGAGAGAATGTGCAGTTACCAGCGTATCGTACACCCGAACTGCAAACCAGTAAAGCCACTACCGCCCCGCAGGTTCTTCCCGCCTTTGCGAGGGCTGCCGGCAGCAGTTTCAAACTTTCAGTATCTACCGGCTGACCGAAGCAAACTATCAACAAGCATACCGCATCAAACAGATTGCTTCGGCTGGCATAAATCATTTCCAATTCATCATCATCGCCTCGCAATGACGGAGAGCCGGAAAGAAAGCACAGTTACTAACGTATCGCACACCCGAACTACAAACCAGTAAAGCCACTGCCGCCCCGCCGGGTCTTCCGTCTTTGCGAGGCAAGCCAGCAGTATTTTGTACCTTAATGAAACTTCCGGCTTGCCGAAGCAATCTAATCCGAAATCAACACTCATGGGAGGATACGTTTACATCATGTGCAGCATGAACAACACTACTCTCTATGTCGGCGTAACCTCAACTTTACCCGCAAGGGTCGTTCAACATAAAGAAAAACTCCATCCAAATAGTTTTACAGCAAGATATAACTGCATAAAACTCGTTTACTACAAATGGTTCGATACGATCATAGAAGCTATCGCTGAAGAGAAGAGAATAAAAGGTGGTAGCCGTATGAAAAAAGAAATCCTCATCAACAGCATGAACCCGGAATGGACTGACCTGTATGGACAGGCCAAATTTCTTTAGAGCAGTAGCTTCACAAAAAGATTGATTACCCCATGACGAAATAAGCAAATGCCGTAATACCAGATCGCTCAGGCCGGGTAAGTCAGCCAAATTCATATCTTTCACCAGAGAATACCAGGCCTGGTCAACACTAAATCAAAGAGCCGTATTTAAAAACTGAAGAATGACCTCAATTGTCAAAGCCGGAGAGAAAGATGCATCATTGCTGTCGGAAATAGCAACACTCACTTTCATAGAATCACATGGACACAGCGCTCAACCGGAAGACATCAATGCCTACATAACAGAAAAGTACAACGGTGATGCTTTCGAAAAGGAATTAAACGATGCAAAGAATATCTACCACATCATTTACCATGATCAGCGGCCAGCAGGCTACTCGAAAATTATCTTCGATTCCCCCTTCACAGGCAGCCCGATAGAAACCATAACAAAACTGGAACGTATTTACCTGCTGAAAGAGTTTTATGATTTAAAACTGGGCTCTCAGCTTTTTCAGTTCAACACAGACCTTTCAAAAAGAAACAACCAGCTGGGGATCTGGCTGTATGTATGGAAAGAAAATACCAGGGCCGTTGATTTTTACAAAAGAAAGGGATTCCTTATTACCGGAAGCCATGACTTCAGGATCTCTGAAACCCACTCCAATCCTAACCACCAGATGTTTCTCCGGTATTGAATACGGGGCATGCATACCATGATGGGTGTTTGCCTGCTGCCCGCCGCTATGGCGCCCGAAAAAATACAACTGAACAAATAAATCTATTTTACCCGGCGGCAATTTCAATCAGATATTGAACCTTTGCAACCAGGAAATGTTTTGCAATTTTTGATCACGGCATCTTTTCATTCATCAATCAATTCATACAATGGGAGAAAGTTCACAGAACGTATTCATCAAAATGGTGCTGTCCGCATGGGATACACAAAACAGCAGTTTGGATAAATTAGCCGCCTCTTTAACCGATGAGCAACTATCTAAGGAGATTGCCCCGGGTAAAAACACCGGCACTTATTTACTGGGCCATTTAATAGCCGTAAGCGATGGGATGCTGCCTTTACTGGGCTTTGGTGAAAAACTATACCCTGAACTCGAAACCATTTTTCTCCGTAATCCTGACAAGTCAGGTCTTCCCAAACCATCCGTGGCGGCATTAAAAGAAGCACTCCAGGCCGTTAATAAAAGGTTGACTGAAAATATTCAATCCACCCCGGCAGATGAATGGTTCAGCCGGCACACTGCAGTATCGGCAGAAGATTTTGCCAAAGAACCACACAGGAATAAGTTGAATATAATCATCAACCGTACCAACCACATGGCTAACCATATCGGCCAGATGCTTTTGCTGGGGTAAGAGAACGTAGCGGGACATGGATGCTTGCCGGAATCACTATCGAAGCTGCATTCGTATTTTTCTTTTCAGAAGTAAGGAAAGCATACTCCTGAACGAGTTTTTGAGTGCTCAGGCCCCCATGAACCTGTCAGGAAAAAAATTATCTTTATTACTGATTAAGGCCAAAGCCATGACCATTAAACTGTAATATGATACGATATCATTCACGCCTGCTGTTCTTATTTGCACTCTTCCTTACTTTATCCAACGAGGCCATCTATGCGCAAAGCCTGGC